>CAYNNS010000074.1:0-10615 GCA_964398345.1 uncultured Gemmatimonas sp.
TACCCTCTTTCCCTCCTACCCTCTTTCCCTCCTACCCTCTTTCCCTCCTACCCTCTTTCCCTCCTACCCTCCGCTATTGGCTCTCCCTCTCGTAGATGCGGGTGCTTTCGATCGGCCGCGGCATTCGGCCGGCGCGAAAGCTCATTTGTACCGTCAGCCTTCCGGTCTTGCGGTTCAGCTCGAAGCTCTCCGTGTAGGTACCGCCCCCATCGAGGAAGCGCTCGGTGACGAGCTTGTCGCCCTTCCACTGGGTGACGATTTCCGCGGGACCGCCCTGGCCCAGCTCCTCACGCATGCGCTGTCGCGTGGGGATCAACTCGCGACTCCATCCCGCATCATCGGTGACGATGATCAGAGAGTCCGTCTGGGTGACGTTCAACTGTTCTTTGGGCCGGAGCAGCTCACCGAGGCTGCGATTGCCTCCGCCCAGACGCTCCGGAGGTACCACGCCACCGCCGAACCCACCCTCGTCCGGTGGCTGCCCGCGGCCGCGCCGGCCCGTGCCCCCCTCACCGCGACTGAAATGCTGGCCGGCGCCCCTGGTCAGCTGAGGATTCAGCGTCCACAAACCCGACAGTTGCGGGTGGGGATCATGGGCCGGCGACGCCGCGAACGAGCGCGCTGCGACCAGCAGGACAGGGACGAATCCCAGAGCAAGCAAGCGAGCAGACATCGTGTGAGAGACCGGTAGGAGATCGCTAGGATTGACGCCCGGAACGCCGCCGTCTTGCACGCGCCGTCCCGAACCATAGCTTCTCCTGGCTCATGGCTCCACTCCCGCGACGTCGCTTTGTTCTCGAGCTTGCGGCCCTGCTGCCTGTGCCGTTCGTTGCCCGGCGGCTGCACGGGCTGGCGGTGGCCGATCTCGACTCTCGCCAGCTGCGGGCTCTGGGCGCGGCCATCCTGCCTGGTGAGCTGGGTGCGGATGGGGTGAACCGGGTCGTCTCGGCGTTTGAAAACTGGCTGGCGGGATACCGCGAGGGCGCGGAGCTGGTGCATGGCTACGGGACCGGCGAGCTGCGCCGGACCGGTCCGAGCCCGGCGCTGCGCTGGTCGGCTCAGCTTCGCGAGCTCGATGCGGCTGCGCGCAAGCAGGGCCACAGCTTCGAGCAACTCGGTTCCGACGCGCGCCAAGTGCTCGTCAGAGCGGCGCTGGAAGGGCAGCGCGGCGTCGCGCTCCCGGCCATTGATCGGGCCCCCCATCTCGCCCTCGGGCTGCTGGCGTATTTCTATGGCTCACCGGAAGCCACGGACCTCTGCTATCAGGCCCGGATCGGCAGCAACGGCTGCCGTCCGCTGGCCGAGTCCTCGCCGCGACCGCTCCCCCTCGCGGGGCGGAGCTGAGCCGTGCGCCGGGTCATCGAGAGTGACGTCTGCATCGTGGGGTCCGGCATCGCCGCCGCGATGGTCGCCGAAAAGCTCGCCGAGTCAACCGCCGCGTCGCTGGTGGTGGTCGAAGCCGGCGACGACAGCGATCCGCTGCCGCAGCGCAACACCTTGCGCCGCCGCTTTCTGGACTACGGCGAGAGTCCCTGGCGCAACGATCATCTCGACGGCTACGAGGTCGCCGGCATCCAGTCGCGCTCCATGCAGGTTGGCGGGTTAGCAATGCACTGGGGCGGGGTCACGCCGCGCTTCAGCCCCGAGGATTTTCGCCAGCAATCGCTCTACGGCGTCGGCACCGACTGGCCGATCTCCTATGAGGAGCTCGACCCCTGGTATCAGGAAGCCGAAGCGCGCCTCGGGGTTGCGGGAGAGCAGGGCCCTCCGGAGCTCGACCCGCGGGGCAAGCCGTTCCCGCTCGAGCCGATCCCCCTGACCTACAACCTGCTGCGGCTTCGCGAATGGACCACGCAGGCGGGCATAGCGATGTGGAGCCAGCCGTCCGCGAAGAATTCGGTGCCGTATCGCGGCCGGCCGGCGTGCTGCCGTAACGACACCTGCACCCCAGTCTGTCCCATTGGTGCCAAGTATTCTCCCGACTTCACTTGGAACGCGTTGCGCCGCGCCAATCGGGTGCGGCTGCTCCCGCGCACCCTGGTGCGTCGTCTGGTGCGCGAGGGCGGCGGCGGCCGGATCAGCCACGCGGTCGCGGTGTCGCGCGATGGCGGTCCCGAGCTGGAATTCCGGGCGCGCTGCTTCGTGGTCGCGGGCGGCTACGTGTGGAGCTCGCACTTGCTGCTGCTGTCGGACCTGGCCAACGGCTCCGGCCTGGTCGGCAAATACCTCACTGGTCACCGGAACGTCAGCGGCTATGTGAGTCTTCCCCTTCGGCTGTATCCCGGGATGAATGGCCAGCACAGTCTCGTCAGTAAGCAATTCATGCGGGTTCCCCGCGGTGCGCAGTATCTGCGTCACGATCTCAGGGTCTGGGAATCGGCGGTGGGCCGGGAGCCGCGGCTACGGGATGAGCAAGGCAAGCTGCTGCTCGGGGACGAGCTCCTCGCCGACTGGCGCCGCCGCGCGGCGACCGGCACCGCGCGGGTTCGCGCCTACTACGACGTCGTTCCCGATCGCGAAAGCGCGCTCACGCTCGACCCCGCCAAGCGCAATGCCTGGGGCGATCCACTCCCGCAGCTCGGCTTCCGCGATGCGCCGGAGTCGGCGGCTGCGCGTGCCTGGAGCGAAGAACAGCTCCGCAAATTGTTCGGAGCGATGGCGCGCGCCGGCGGCGGCGAGGTGCTCTCGACCCGAAGCGACAGCTTTCAGGATCACCCCGCCGGCGGCTGCCGCATGGGCAAGGATCCCGCGACGAGCGTCACCGATGCGTGGGGCCGCACCCACGATCACGAGAACCTGTTCGTCGCGGGGGCGCCTACCTGTGTTTCGGGCGGCTGTGCCAACGCCACATTGACGTTTTGCGCACTGGCGCTCCGTTCGGCGGCGGAAATCGGGAAGGCGTTTCCGAAGAAACCGGGAGAGTGACCATGCGTCGTGTGCTGACAGCGCTGCTACTGCCCGCGGTCCTCCGCGCGCAGGAGCCGACCATCACCATCCACGCCGCGAAGCTGCTCGACGGCAAGGGTGGAGCCGTGGTGAATGCCATGGTCACCATTCAGGGGAAGCGCATCGTCAAGGTCGAGCGGGCGGCGCCGGGCCGGAAAGCCACCTTCGAGCTCGGCGCGTGGACCCTGCTGCCCGGGTTGATCGAGGCCCACGATCACCTCGCCTGGCATTTCAATGCCGCGGGGCGACTGCACACCAACAATGACGGCGAAACCGCCAGCCAGGCCACGCTCGCCATCGTGGCGAACGCCCGTGCAACACTGATGGCGGGGTTCACCACGACGCAGGAACTGGGCAACGCGGAAGACAAGGACCTGCGTGACGCCATTGCGCTCGGCAGGATCGCCGGTCCCCGGATTCTCACCTCGCTCGAGCCGATTACCGATGCCCGCCTCTCGTCCGACTCGCTGCGCCAGCTGGTCCGCCAACGCAAGGCGAGCGGGGCCGATGTGATCAAGATCTTCGCCTCGCGCAGTATCCGGGACGGTGGAGCGCAGACGCTCTCGGACCAGCAGCTCGTCGCGCTCTGCGACGAAGCCAAGGCGCAGGGCTTGCGCACCGTGGTGCACGCGCACAGCGCCGAGAGCATGCGCGCGTCGGTGCTGGCCGGGTGCGGCCAGATCGAGCACGGCATCTTCGTCACGCCGGACGTGCTCAAGCTCATGGCGGAGCGCAGAGTGTATTTCGATCCGCAGTGCTCGCTGGTCTTCCGCAACTATCTCTACGACAGCCGCAATGCGTACGACGGCATCGGCAACTACAACGCCGAAGGCTTTGCCGCAATGGAGAAGGCGATTCCCATGGCGCGGGAGGTCTTCAAGCGGGCCATCGCGACCCCGGGTCTCCAGGTCGTGTTCGGTACCGACGCCGTCGCGGGATCGCACGGGCGCAACGCGGAAGACCTGGTCTGCCGCGTCAAGGAGGGTGGCCAGCGTCCCATGGACGCGATCGTGTCCGCGACGTCCCTCAATGCGAAGTCCCTCGGGCTCGCCGACCGGCTTGGCGCGCTGGCGCCGGGTCTGGGTGCCGACCTGATCGCGGTCGCGGGGGATCCTTCCGTGGACATCACCGCCCTGCGTCGCGTACGCTTCGTCATGAAGGACGGTGCGGTGTTTCGCTACGACGCCGTTGCTGCGGGCGGCCCCACGGGGGAGTGGGGGGTGTACGGGGGCGATCCCGGCGCGATGAAGTACTCGAGCCTCGCCGAGATCACCCGCGACAACGTGCAGCTCTTGCGCCCGGCCTGGAGCTGGCGCACCGGCGAGCGACCCGATTCCGCGAGCCGCGCTCACCCCGGGCTCTTCGAAGCGACTCCGCTAATGCTCGGGGATACTCTCTATCTCTCGACACCCTACAACCAGGTCGTCGCGCTCGACGCGGCGTCTGGGAAGGAGTTCTGGCGCTACGATCCGCGCGCCTACGCGCCGGGCCAGCCTCCCAACGGCATGGGATTCGTGCATCGCGGCGTCGCAGCGTGGAGCGACGGCCACGAGCGCCGGATCTTTCTCAACTCGCGCTGGCGTCTCATCGCACTCAACGCCGCGACGGGCAAGCCGGTGCCCTCCTTCGGCAACGGCGGCGAGATCGATCTGACCGCTGGGCTGCCCCATCCGGTCAACCGGCTGCACTACACCAACACGTCACCGCCGGTGATCTGGCACGACCTGGTGATTCTTGGCAACGGCGTTGCCGACCGACTCACCTATCGTGGAGATCCGCGCGGCGACGTGCAGGCCTTCGACGCGCGTACCGGAAAAGCGGTCTGGCGTTGGAGTCCCATCCCCGAGCCCGGCGCCTACGGTAGCGAAACCTGGGAAGACAGCGCTTCCTCGCGAGTGGGCCACACCAACGTCTGGGCCCCCTTCAGCGTGGACACCGCCCGCGGTCTGCTTTTTCTGCCCCTCAGCACTCCGAGCAACGACTACTACGGCGGTGCCCGCAAAGGCAACAACCTCTTCGCCGAATCCGTGGTGTGCCTCGATGCGCGGACCGGCAAGCGGGTCTGGCACTTTCAAACCGTGCACCACGGTCTCTGGGACTACGACCTTCCGGCCCCACCGGTGCTTGCCACGGTGCGGCTCGGCGGCCGCCAGCGGGAGCTCGTCGCGGCCCCCGGGAAGACCGGATTCCTCTACGTCTTCGACCGGCTCACCGGAAAGCCCGTCTGGCCGATCACCGAGCGCGCCGTGCCGGCCAGCGACGTTCCAGGCGAACGCGCCGCCCGCACCCAGCCGGTGCCGAGCTGGCCCGCACCCTTCGCACGACAGGGCATCTCGGCAGCGGATCTCATCGACTACACACCCGAGCTCAAGGCCATGGCGCTCGCGGCTGTGCGCGAGTACCGCATGGGTCCGCTCTTCACGCCGCCTTCGCTGCAGGGCACCATCGCGCTGCCGGGCGTCATCGGGGGTTCCGGGTGGGGCGGAGGAGCCTTCGATCCGATCAGTGGCGTGCTCTACATCAAAGCGAACAATTCGCCGGCGCTGCTCAAGCTCGCCCACCCCGCGCATACTGCGACCAATGACGCCGAGTTCTCCATGGCGTCCGGGGCGTCGCTTGGCATCGCCAGCTCGGTGGGTGACGCGGCGGAGCCAGAGGTCGGTGGCACCGTCCCGATTCTCAAGCCGCCCTATGGGACGCTCACCGCGATCGACCTCGCCACGGGCAAGCAGCGCTTTCAGGTGACGGCGGGCGACTGGCCGCGGATCCGCAACCATCCGCTCTTCAAGGGATTGAACCTTCCTCCCGTGGGAGTCGTTGGCTCGCCGGGGCCGATGGTGACGGCGGGGGGCCTGGTATTCCTGACCGGGGGGGGAAACGAGCTCCAGGCCTTCGACGCGGCCAGCGGCCGCGTGCTGTGGAGCGCCGAGCTGAACGCGCCGGGGTATTCCGTTCCGATGACCTACCGCACTCGCGATGGCCGCCAGTTCGTGGCCGTCGCGACCGGCGGGGACGGCGTGGACGCCGCGCTCAAGGTGTTCCGTTTACCTTAAGAGCCCGATGCTCACCAGCGGCAGCACAGCCCCTTCCTTCAGTCTCCGTTCCGACGCGGGGGACGTGATCAACCTCAGCGACTTCAAAGGGCGCAGGGTCGTGCTGTACTTCTACCCCAAGGACGACACCAGCGGCTGCACCGTGGAAGCCTGCGAGTTCCGCGACAGCTGGGCCGCCGTCAAACGGACCGGCGCCGCACTCTTCGGCGTTTCCCCGGACGACGTGGCATCGCATCACAAGTTCAAGCGCAAGTACGATCTGCCCTTTCCGCTGCTCGCCGACTCCGATCACAGCGTCGCGGAGCGCTACGGGGTCTGGGGTGAGAAATCGATGTACGGCCGCAAGTATCAGGGCATTCTGCGCACGACCTTCCTCATCGACGAGGAGGGCCGCATCGCCAAGGTCTTCGAGAAGGTCAAGCCCAAGGGGCACGCGAAAGCAGTGTTGGAGGCACTGCGATGAAGCGCTCGGCGTGGCTGGTCGTGCTGCTGAGTGGGGCCTGTGCCCCGGGCGGCGGCACCGGCGCGAGCAAGGTCTTCGTCGCTCCGGAACCGGGCGAGCGCCACCTGCGGAACATTCGGCAGCTCACCTTCAGCGGCAACAACGCGGAATCGTATTTCTCCAGCGACGGCAAGCGGATCGTCTTCCAGCGCCAGGTGCACGTCGATCAGGGGTGCGACCAGGAGTACATCATGAACAGCGATGGCTCCGGAATGCGCCGCATTTCGAACGGCTGGGGCCGCACGACCTGCGGCTTTTTCTACGACGGCGACCGCCGGGTGCTCTACTCCTCGACCTTTCAGCACGACACGGCCTGTCCACCACGCCCCGATCAGAGCTTCGGGTACGTCTGGCCGCTGGGCCATCTCGAGATCTATACCTCCAAGACCGACGGCAGTGACCTGCGCCAGCTCACGAACAACGGCGCCTACAACGCCGAGTCGACGGTGTCTCCCGACGGCAAGACCATCATCTTCACCAGTACCCGCGACGGTGATCTCGAGCTCTACACCATGGACCTCGAGGGCCAGCACGTCCGCCGGATCACCAACCGCATGGGATACGACGGCGGCGCCTTCTTCTCGCCCGACGGGCGGCACATCGTCTGGCGTGCGGGTTATCCGGTGACCGCGGCGGACACCGCGGACTACCTCCGACTCCTGCACACTCGCCTGGTCCGGCCCGCCCGGGTCGAGCTCTGGATTGCCAATGCCGACGGCAGCGACGCCCATCAGATTACCCATCTCGGTGGCGCCAATTTTGCACCGTACTATCACCCGGACGGGCGGCGGATCATCTTCTCCTCGAACTACGAGGATCCCAAGAGCGGGCATTTCGACCTCTATTTGATCAATGTCGACGGCACCGGCCTGGAGAAGGTCACCACCCATCCCGACTTCGACAGCTTCCCGATGTTCAGCCCCGACGGCAGGAAACTCCTCTGGGCCTCCAACCGTCATGGCCAGGAAGCCACGGAGACGGATATCTTTATTGCGGACTGGGTAGAGCACCCCTGAAGCGGCCCTGAACAGTCAACGAGAATTGCGGATGTTATGAAATCGTTCGGCAAATGGATCTGGGACTGGACGAAGTCGATCGCGGTGGCGCTGGTAGTCTGGTTCTTTCTGCGAACCTTCCTGGTCGAAGCGTTCCGGATTCCCTCGGGCAGCATGGAAAACACGCTGCTGATCGGCGACTTCCTCTTCGTGAACAAGCTGCTCTACGGCGCGGAGGTGCCGCTGATTCACAAGCGGCTACCGGCAATCCGCGAGCCTCGACGCGGCGATATCCTGGTCTTCGACTCCGTCGAGGAGCAGGGCCTCAAGGTCGTCAAGCGGCTGGTCGGCGTGCCGGGAGACACCCTCTCGATGGAGAATGCCCAGCTCTATCGCAACGGCAAACCCGTCAGCGAGCCCTGGGTCATCCGCAGCGACCCCAATGCCAACGCCGATCCGCTGCAGCGCGAGCAGATGCGCCGCTGGCAGGTGCCGCACCTCGTCGCCGGCGTGCGCACCGAGACCTATCACCCCGATCTCAACAACTGGGGCCCCATCGTCGTGCCGCCGGATTCGTTCTTCATGATGGGGGACAATCGCGACGGTTCGTACGACGGCCGCTACTGGGGATTCCTGCCGCGCGGCAACGTGCGCGGCCGGCCGCTGCTGGTCTATTACAGTTTCGACGGCAACACATACAAGCCGCTGCCGTTCTTCACCAACATCCGCTGGAAGCGGATTTTCACAATGCCGCGCTGATCGCCGGCGGCCCGGGAAGTGTGATCCGGATCACACTTGTCCGCGAAGCGGTTTACGTGGCGCGGTCCATGCTCGTATCTTGAGACATGCACCGCGCCGCCGTGTTTCTGGGGACTCTGCTCGTCGGATCCGTCGCCTGTGCGCAACGGATGCGCTCCCCCGAGCTGGCTCCCGTTAGTCTCGACTCGCTCGACGCGGCCCGCGTGCGCGCAGCTCGCGATCCTGATGCGCTGATCGCGATCGGCATCGCGTTTTACGACGCCCACGCCTACGCCCGCGCGCGGGACGTCTTCCTCGCAGTCCAGGAGCTCGAGCCGCAGGCGTTCACCGCGGCCGTGGAGCTGGGCTTGAGTCAGGAGGCCCTGGGAAATCTCGCTGCCGCGTTGGCGGCGTATCAGCGTGCCGCGGCGCTGAAAGTCTCCAAGTCCGATCGCAAGCTGGTCGAAGCCCGATTGCAGGCGCTCACCCAGGTGCGCTTCGCCGCGGAGGCGCGGCGCGCCATCGCCGCCGAGTCCGCGCTTGCCACGACGCCGCCCGCACCGAATTCGCTTGCGGTGCTGCCCTGGGCTTATCTGGGACAGAACCCGGAGCTCAAGCCGCTGGAGCGCGGTCTGGCCCAGCTCGTCGTGAGTGACCTCGCCAAGGTCCCGCGCTTTACTCTGCTCGAGCGCGAGCGCGCGCAGGCTCTCGCCGACGAGCTGGCGTTGACCGGCGCAGGACGCGTCGATGTCGCTACCGCGGCCCGCTCCGGCCGGCTGCTGCGCGCCGCCGAAGTGGTGCAGGGCGCCTTCCGGGAAACGGGCGGGGGGGCCATCAGGCTCGACGCCAACGTTGTCAGTGCGTCGACGGCCGAGGTGCGAGCCAGCGGCAGCGCGACCGATCAGCTCAGCGACGTCTTCGCCGCGGAGAAGGCGGTCGTGTTCGATCTGCTCGGGCGGCTGGGTATTGCGCTGACTCCCGCGGAGCAACGCGCCATCGCCGAGCGGCCGACGGCCGATCTGCAGGCCTTCCTGGCCTTCAGTCGCGGGTTAGAGGCGGAAGATCAGGGCCGTTTGGAGGAGGCAGCCCAGTTCTATCAGCAGGCCGCGGTGCGGGATCCCGCCTTCGCCGCGGCCCGCGCGCGAGCCGGGCAGGGCAGTCGCGGTGCGGCGGCCGCGCACATGACCCAGGCGCGGCTGGCCCTCGCGATCCAGGCGCTGCGCCAGGGCGGTCCAACCAGTCGGGGCCTCGAGCTCGCCGCGGCTACCCAGGGCATCGCCCCGACGCTCGCGGGCCGCCTCAACCAGCGCTCCAGTCGCATCCTTGCGATCCGGGCGCGATTCGCTGAGGCCGCCCGGCAGGACGATCCCTCCCGGCTCGGAACCATCGGAAAGGTCCTGCAAATCATCCCGCGGCCGTGAGCCACCGGACGCGAGTGCTCGGATGGTTGCTGTGCGCTGCCGGCACGGCCAACGGCCGGCTCGCTGGGCAAACCCTTTCCCGCGGAAATCAGCTCTTTGCCGGCACCGAAGCCCGCTCCCTCACCTTCGATGGCCTGCCGAGCCTGCACCGGCTCCGGCAGTTCAGCTTTCCGCTGGGCGGCATCGCCACATTCGGACGCTTTCAGGTCGACCTGGGCACGGCCTACGTCTCGACCGAGCTGCTGCGAGTAGACAGTACCCGCCACAACGTCAATCACCTGACCGATAGCCAGCTGCGCGGCAGCTACGTCTTCGGCAAGGATGCCGTGGTGGCGACCGTTGCGCTGAACCTCCCCACTGGACCTCGCCACGCGTCGCCTCGCGATTACACCGTGCTCGGCGCCGTCTCACCCAGCTTCCTCGGCTTCCCCGTCGCCGCCTACGCCAACGGTTTCTCCGTGACCGGAGGCCTGGCAGCGGCGATCCCCGCCGGCAAGTGGAGCCTGGGCCTGGCTGGGAGTCTTCGGGTAAGCAGTCAGTTCACCCCCTACGAAGACACCAGCGGTCCCGTGGTCTACAAGCCGGGTGTGGAAGGGAGAATCCGCGGTGGTGCCGACGGTCTCGTGGGCTCGTCGCGGGTGACGGCGGGTTTAACCTACAGCACCTTCGGGGATGATCAGTTCGGCACCAGCGGCACCCTGCGGGGCCAGTATCATCCCGGACCGCGCTTGCTCGCCGAGGCGGCCCTGACTGCGCCGGTCGGATCGACCACGCTGAATCTTTCTCTCTGGCGCTTTCGGCGCACTTCCGGTGATACCACCGGCGCCTCGGCGAGGAATCAGGAAAACCTTACCGCCGGGGAGTTCACCCTGTCGATTCCAGTAAATTCCAACCTTGCAATCGAACCCGAAGTGTCCGGTCGTGTGTCAAAACCTCAGTCGGGCCTTGGCCACATGCTCG
>CAYNNS010000074.1:10715-12405 GCA_964398345.1 uncultured Gemmatimonas sp.
CCCGAAGTGTCCGGTCGTGTGTCAAAACCTCAGTCGGGCCTTGGCCACATGCTCGGGATCGGCGCGGCGATGAGGCTGGCGCTCTCGGACCACGTGACGTTCTCGCCGACTTGGCGCTACGACGTTGGCTGGGTGGAAACCGGCGCAGGCGTGAGAAATAACCTCCATGGCTGGTTTGGCTCTGCCTTCCTCCGACTCAACTTCCCCTGATTGTTCTGCCAGAACAGCAGCCTCCCTTGGCAGTCCGTTTTCTTGACGCGCTAGGGCTCCACCTATACGTTCCGGCCGTCGCAATCACCCCTTAGCGGGAGTCTGTGGTGACGGAGTTGGGTGGGAACCAGATCAGCTCGTTGATGGAGGTCCTGCCGGGGATCGCACAGGTCCTCCGCAGCCCAGTTGCCGACGCGATCGTCAATCTCATTCGCGCCGCATGTCGGGTCCGGGAGTTCGACCTGGCCGACGCCGAAGAGATGCTGCGCTATGCGGTTCGCCGCAACCTGATGGGAGCCGAAGAGAGCGAGCGGGTGCTCGCCGAAGCGCGGGCGATTGTCACACGTCGAGCGGAGCGAGCCGCCGAGCGTGAGCATCCCAAGCCGCTGGTGAAAGCCAAACCGAAAGCACGGGTCAAACCCAAGGCCGCTGTGAAGTCGCGCCACGGGAAGCCAGCGGCGAATCGCCGCAACAACCACGCGTCTCGGAAGCGCCGTTAGTTAGGCCGGACCCTCGGCTTCCGGCCTTTTGTTTTCGCTGGGACCCAATCCGTCCAGCAGGGGGCCGTGCGTGAGAGTGATCGACGCCTCCGCCTGTTGACCGCTGCCGCGCTGCGCCACGCGCAACATCCTGCCGGCGCGAATCCATTGCCAGCTGGACCTTCCACCGGGATGCTGTTGTCGATTGGGGCGACCGAATTGTGCGGCGAGTCCCGTCACCCATTTGGCAACCGGAGCCATGCCGCCGTGAAGCGAGAATACAATGACGGCTGCCGAGTCGTGGACGGACGCAATAAGTAGCTCGAGTGGAGTGTCCATCTCATGGACGGAAATTCGTCCGGTGCAATCGCGCATGCGCGAATCTGCAGTCGCCTTACACGTCAGCGTGCCCTTACCCGCGCGAATCAGAGACACGGCCTCCGTAACGGGCATGCCGGCCCTGAATCCCAGAAAGCTGAGCGGTGGAAGCGCTTGTACGTGTGGCGCGGTGATCGCCGGAGGGCTTGCGATAATCATGAGAGGCCAGCCCAACAAGAAACGTACCGCCGGCGCAGAATAGGGAAACCTTCCCTTCCGCGCCGGCGGTCGACGAGCTACCGGTCAGACCTTCTTTACGTTCGAGGCCTGCAGCCCCTTCGGTCCATCGACCACTTCAAATTCCACCGCATCGCCCTCGCTCAGGGAACGGAAGCCGTCCGCCACGATTGCGGTATGGTGTACGAACACATCCTTGCCACCGTCCTGCGCGATGAACCCGAAGCCCTTCGCGTCATTGAACCACTTTACCGTACCCTTCGCCATTGCTGCGACCTCATGCTGGGAGCCTAGCGGCTCGGGAGAACCCGACCGGCCGGAACGGCTGAACTGTGGCCTTCCGCCGACCATGATTCGGAGAAGGTTCCGCGCGGTTGCGCATTTGTCAATATCCTGGCCTCACGATAGCTTCGACTCATGGCGACCCCCGGGACGCTGACGGTACG
>CAYNNS010000075.1:0-12320 GCA_964398345.1 uncultured Gemmatimonas sp.
CCCGCCGTACGGCCAGCTGCGGCAGCCGTACCAGCGCGAGTACCAGTCATTGCAGAGATAGTAGTCGTCGTAGACGTACACCGGACCACGGGCTCCGTAGCTGTCGCTGATGTAGCTGCTACCGCCGCCGTACACCCGATAACCCGCGACGTCATAGTCGAAGCCACCCTGCCCCGACAGGGTCTGCACCAGGTCGGTCAGCGCCGTTTCGGGATTGTCCGAGCGCCGGTCGACGGACAACCGGCTGTAGTCCCAGCGATTGGCCAGCACCACCTCGTCGAAGCGCCAGGGCTCGGGGGAGATGGCGGAATAGATGAGTCCGGTCCCGTCCTGTCCGGCGCGGAATGCGGACTCGCCGCCCTCGTCCCGAAGCTCGTAACGGCGCCCAGACCGGACGGCGGCGTCGTCACGGGGATCGAGCGGGAACAGCACCCGGACCCGGCCTTCGGTGTCGTAGTTGAGCACCAGCAGGTAGCCATCGACCTGGGCGTCCACCTGCAGGCGAACCCGGTCGCCCTCGCGGAAGCGGCGGTCGTTGTTCATCCAGATTTGTACAGGCGGGCGATCGGTCGGTGCGGCCGATGCAGCGGGAGCAGCTACGGTGAGCAAAGAGTAAAGAAGCAGCATATGACCTCCCGGGCGGCCTGCTTCGGGATTGTTCGGTTAAATGGACTCAGGCCGGTTCCGGAACGCAATATCCAGATCCGTGCCACAGATTCATTTTTGCGAAGTTGGCCGCTGACAAGCACTTACAAAAAACAAGAAAACCGGACCGTCCTCTGACGAGGACGTTTTTCTCTCCAGCTGGACTACGGTTGTCTATGCCAGTACATCCGCATTTCCGAGATCCGGCCGTCCGCCGTCTCGCAGAAGATCGCCCCCCGGGCCTCCACCCACTCCCCGGTGCGTCGCCGCCGGAACACCGCCTTGAACTCGGTGGCGAACCAGGGGCCGGCCGAGTAGATCTCGCCTCGGGTGACAGTAATCTCGGACTGGTTGGCAGGGACGTCGCTCCAGTAGCGCCGGATCGCATCGGTCCCCTGCAGTGACCCCGAAAAAGGGGTCTCCAGGAACACCGCGTCCGTGTTGAAGACCGACACGATGTGATCGATCTGGCCCTTCGACCAGCCTCGTGCGAAGGTGTCGATCAGCTCGCCCGCCGCGGCCCGGAAAACCGCCGGATCAGTCGCCAGTGTCATGGCTGCAACATACACCCCCGCAGCAAGTTCGAGCTGCCCGCCCGGAAATCGGTCATGACCCGAGTGCAGGTGGAGACCGAGGTCGCCGTCCTCTCGTTGTGAATGAGAAACATCTCCAGGAGGACAACATGAAGCGCCTGGCATTGGCGATCGTCGGATCGGGCATCCTTGTTCTCGCTACAGCCTCGACACTGGAAGCGCAGAAAAAGGACATCAGTACCCGCGGTTATTTCGGTGTGGGCGGCGGACTCGCGGTTCCGGTTGGTACCTATGCGGATGTCGCCAAGACCGGTTGGCTGGCGAACGCGATCGGTGGCTTCACCACCCGGGGAGGAATCTGGGGCGCACGGGCCGACATCATGTGGGCCCAGAACAGCCTCAAGGATGCCGCCGGTCACGAGCGCCTGCTCGGCGCCAACGTGGATGCCGTCATTACTCCTGGCCACCGTCCGGCCAACGCGCATCCGTACTTTCTCGCCGGACTCGGGGTCTATAACGCCAAGGACACGAGCCCCGGCTTGATCGGCTCCACCACCAGGCTCGCCATCAACGCCGGCGCCGGCCTCCAGGTTCACACCGGCCACCGCACCGACGTGTTCATCGAGGGACGCTTCCTGTCGATCCGCACCAGCGCCCATGCGGTCAACCTGATCCCGATCACGTTTGGAATTCGCTGGGGAGGCATTTAAACTGCGCGGACAATTGATCGTCGTCAGACGGAGCCATCCGGAAGTCCGGTGTAAAACCGGCGCGGCCCCGCCACTGTAAGAGGCAATCGGCTTCGCCTCACCTGCCACTGGGAGCAGTCGCCCGGGAAGGCCGGTGAAGCCGCCTCGAGCCAGGAGACCGGCACCGTCTGCTCCCGCACAATTCCCTCGAGGGAGGGGAGCGGGGGTCAGGTGCCCGCACCCGTCCCCGTCTCGCCCTGCGCCCTCACGGTCGCAGGGCGTTTTGTGTGGGGTACTCGGAGCTTCGGGGAGAAACGGCAATGCGTCTGCGAACCATCGGCTATCAGCTACCAGTCATCAGTTTCCTCTTCGTGCGAGGAGGGCAGGCCCAAACCAGCGACACCACCAGGGTGAAAGACCTGGTCGTGACGGCAACCCGCTCCCCTACCCCGTTGCGGTCCGTGGGCAGCAGCACCGATCAGCTGCGCCCCGACGAGCTGCACCGGCGGCAGCTCACCACGGTGCGCGAGGCGCTGCAGCTGGTCCCCGGCGGAACCATCCTCACGACCGGCGCGCCGGGCGGCGTCACCTCGCTCTTCCTCCGCGGCGTTTCGTCCAGTCAGACGCTGCTGTTGCTTGACGGCGTCCGGATCAACGACGCCGACGCGAGCTATGGCAGCTGGCTCGGCGGCGCCGAGCTGGGCGGAACCGGCCGGCTGGAGATCGTGCGGGGCCCGCAGAGCACGCTCTACGGCGGCGCGGCGATCGGCGGGGTGGTCTCCCTCGACGCGGTGCGCGGGAGCGGCCGTCCCCACGGGGAAGCCGAGCTGGATGGCGGATCGTTCTCGACCTGGCGGGGTCGCGCCGGGGGACAAGCCGGCTGGCGCGGACTGGGAATCTCCGCGGCGCTGTCGGCGAATGGCACCGACAACCAGCGGCACGCCAACGAGTGGGACGAGCGAACCCAGGTGGTCCGGCTCGACTACCGGGTGAATTCCCGCCTGGTAGCGGGTGGCACGTTCCGCGGAATCCAGAGCAGTTACACCAGCCCCGGCGACATCCGGAGCTTCAACACGACCCCCGAGGGCACCACCGACTTCCACCACCACCAGGGGACCCTCTGGGTCGAGGCGACTCCGCTCGCGCGCTGGCGGAGCCGTCTGGTGCTCGGACTCGGTGGCCAGAACTCCGCGAGCTCCAGCCGCTACAATGGCGGGCCCGAGTCGGTCTTCACGCTGCACAACACCCGCAGCGTGCTCGACTGGCAAAACAGTCTCGTCGCGAATCAGCGGCTGCTGCTGATCGCCGGGGTCAACCGCGAGTGGAGCAAGGCCGTAACCGACGGCGCCCGCCTGGATCAGCGACTCTGGGGTGTGTACGGCGAAGCCGAGCTGACGCCCATTCCCGCCCTGAGCCTCACCGCCGGGATTCGCGCCGACGACTACAACACGTTCGCGAACGCCGTGACCTACCGGCTGACCGGTGCGTGGCTAATCGAGCACAGCAACACCAAGCTCCGCGCCTCGTATGGCACCGGCTTCATGCCGCCGAGCCTCACCGCGCGGTTCGGCAGCATCTACCAGAATCCCAATCCCGAGATCCGCCCCGAGCGCTCGCGCGGCTGGGACGCCGGCGTCGATCAGTCGCTGCTCGGCGGACGCGGCAACCTGTCCGTGACCTGGTTCCACAACAACCTGCGCGATTTGATCGGATTCGAGGGCGCCGACTATCCGGCGCTCGGTCGCAGCATCAACATCGACCGCGCCCGTACGCAAGGACTCGAGCTGAGCGGCCGCTTCGCGACCGGTCCGGTGGATGCGCGAGTCGCCTACACTCTCCTTTCGGCGCGAAGCCTCTCGGAGCCGGACTCGAGTCGCACCCGGCTGATTCGCCGCCCGCGCCACACCCTGAGTGCCGACGTCGGGATCTCCGTCACCCGGCGAGGGGTCTTTGGCGGCGGCTTGGTGGCGCTGGCCGACCGCCAGGACGAGGACTTCAACAGCTTTCCCTCGACGCGCGTCAACCCGGGCGACTACCTGGTGGCCCGCGTCTACGGCTCCTGGGCCCTCGGCGCGCTCACGCTCCAGGCCCGCGTCGAGAACCTGTTCAACAAGCACTACGAACCGGTCTACGGTTTTCCCGCGCTCGGGAGGAGCGTCATTGCCGGGCTTGGGATGCGTTTCTGACGTATGGTTGAGAGGGGGCCGGGCCAACGTTCCGGCCCCCTTCCGCGTTAACAGAGGACCGGCAGAGCTGTCTCACTTTCGAATTGCCTCAAAGCGCGGAGCTGGCAATGCGTAAAACCCTGGCCCTCCTCGGTTTCAGCCTCCTCGTGGCTGGCGGAGTCAAGGCGCAGAACAAGAATCCCTCGCTCGCGGGAACCTGGAAGTTCGACGCGGCGAAAACCAAAGAAGCCGAAGCCAAGCCGATATCCGACGCCGGGGCGAACCGCGACGAAGGTGGCATGCACCGCTCGAATCCGAGCGGGCGAGCCCGCGGCAGTGGTGCCGGAGGCGGCGGGGGCGGAACGGGTGGAGTTGGAGGAGCCGGCGGCGCAGCGGGCGCTGAGGGCGGCGGCGGCGGCGGCGGCGGCCGAATGGAGGGGCCAGTCGGCATGTACGCGCGAGCGTTGCCGGAGCTCACCATCGAGCAGACCGACAGCACGGTGAGCATCTCCGACGTGCGCGGCACGCCGCGGGTCTACCGCACCGACGGGAAGAAGCAGACCGAGCCGCTGCTCGGCGCGGATACGCTCGAGATCACCGCGAAGTGGAAGGACGGCAAGCTCAGCACCGAGCGGAAGCTCGGCAGCTACGGCAGTATCCGCGAGACCTACCGGGTGGACACGGAAGCACATCAGCTCATCATCGACGTCAAGCTCACGGGAGCGCAGGGAGGCAGCCCCGTCGAAATGCGCCGCATCTACGTCGCGCCGGGCGGGAGCTTTTGATGCGGAATCGGTTCGTCGCGCTGCTGGTGATGCTGGCTGCGGTCGGATTGCGGCCGGCGCAGGCACAGGTCGGAAGCACCACCGACGTGCTCACGGGAATCGTGCGCGACTCGGCGGGGCAGCCGGTGGCCGAGGCAATCGTCGAGGCCACGTCGATCGAGACGCAGGTGGTGCGCACCACCAAGACCGACGCGCGGGGCCGCTACACCCTGCTCTTTCCCGATGGCGGCGGGCAGTATCGCCTGATCGTGCGCTCGATCGGCAAGACGCCGGTGATGCGTACCATCGCGCGGACCTCCGATGAAGACCGCCTGGTCACCAACGTCACCCTCGGTACCGTGGCGACCCGTTTGCAGGACGTGGTGGTGCGCGGCAACCAGGGGCCGCGGGGAGACCTCGGCGGCGGACCGCCGACCCCGGGCTCCACCGAACGGAACTTCAATCCCAACCAGGTCGCGCGGCTGCCGATCGACGCCAGCGATCTCACCATTCTGGCGACGCTGGCGCCCGGCGTGGTGTCGGTGTCGGGCAACGACAGCACGGCGGCGGGGTTCTCGGTGGCGGGGCAGCGTCCCTCGAGCAACAGCACCACGCTCGACGGGCTGACCTTCGGCGGCTCGACCATTCCGCAGGACGCGGTGCGCAACACCAAAGTCATCACCAACACCTTCGATGTGGCGCGCGGGCAGTTCAGCGGCGGCCAGGTGGCGAGCACCACGCGGAGCGGCACCAACACGCTGCAGGGCACCGGGAACTATTCGCTCCGCGATCGCGACCTCGCGGTCAGCACGGGCGACAGCACCGCCTTTTCGCAGGGCTACACCCAGCACCAGCTCTCGGCGGGATTCGGGGGACCGCTGGTGCACAACAAGGTCTTCTACTTCCTCTCGGGCCAGGGGCGCCTCAGGGACGACGGGCTGCAGTCGCTGCTTTCGGCGACACCCGCGTCGATGACGCGGCTGGGGCTGGCGCCCGATTCGGCGAGCAACTTCCTCGCCTTCCTCCGGCAGAACAATCTGCCGCTCTCGACCCAGGACAGCACCACCGATCGCGCCACCAACGACTTCAGCGGGCTGGCGCGCTTCGACGTCAATCTCAATCAGAACCACACCCTGACGGTCCGCGGCGACTACCGGCAGAACCGCACCGAGCCCACGGGCGTGGGCACGCTCTCGGTGCCGGCGGCGGGCGGCACCACGCATTCCGACGGCGGCGGGGTGATGGCGACGCTGAGCTCGCGCTTCGGCCGCAAGCTCATCAACGAGCTGCGCACCTACTGGTCGGCGACGGGGCAGCACGGCGAGGCGTTCAGCGACCTGCCGCAGGGGCGGGTACAGGTGGTGTCGTCGCTCGACGGCGGCAGCCAATCGGTGACCAACCTGAGCTTTGGCGGGAACTCCGGGCTGGCGCAGAAGCGCTACAGCTCGGGGGTCGAGGTCAGCGAGGAATTGTCGCTGCTCCCCGGCGACGCGAGCCACCGGATCAAGGCGGGGCTGCTGGTCAACACCACGTCGAGCAATCAGGTCGTGGCGAACAACCTCACCGGGACCTTCACCTTCCTGTCGCTGGCGGATCTCGAGAATAACACGCCGGCGCAGTTCACCCGGACGCTGCGCGCCACCCACCGCGCCAGCACCGCGATCAACACCGCGCTCTATCTGGGAGACACCTGGCGCCCGACCGAGGCGCTGCAGCTCACCTACGGCGCGCGGCTGGAGCACTCGCAGTTCGGCCACGCGCCGGATTTGAACCCCGACGTGGTGACGGCGTTCGGTTTCCACACCGACCGATTGCCGCGCGAGACCCACTTCAGCCCGCGGGTCGGCTTCACCTACACCATCGCGAGCGGCGACCAGCAGCCGGCGCCGCCGTTGCTCACGCTGCGGGGCGGCATCGGCGAGTTCCGCAGCCCGATCCCCGCGGCGCTTGCGGCCGCGGCGCAATCGGCGACGGGGCTGCCCGCCGCGGAGCTGCAGCTCGTCTGCGTAGGCTCGGCGGTGCCGCTGCCCGACTGGCAGGCGTACCTCCAGGATCCCAACAACATCCCCGATACCTGCGCCGGCGGCGGCAGCGGCACGACCCTGCCGACGCGCAGCCCGCAGGTCACCGTGTTCGATCCCGACTTCGGCGCGCCGAGGGCGTGGCGCGGGTCGCTGGGAGCGCAGCGCAGGTTCGGGCTGTGGCAGTTCGGGCTGGACTTCAGTCTGGCGCGCGGCGTCAGCCAGTCGGGCTTCACCGACAAGAACCTCGGGAACCCGCAGTTCACGCTCGCGAGCGAGATCGGCCGTCCGGTGTACGTACCGGCGGCGGTGATCGATCCGCGCTCGGGCATCGCGCCGCTCTCGGCGTCGCGCAAAGATCCGCGCTTCGGCCAGGTGCTGCTGCTCGACTCCCAGCTCGGCTCCAAGTCGGCGGCGGTGACCTTCACGGCGGGCGGCATCACCCACAACGGGATCAGCATCAACGCGAGCTACACCTGGAGCCACGCGCGCGATCAGGGCAGCTCGTCGGAGCGCGGTGGTGCGTCGGGCTTTGCGGGCCAGACGGCGGGGCTCGACCCCAATCATCGCGACTGGGCGCGCAGCGACTTCGAGCGCAAGCACTCGTTCCTCACGACGGCGACCTGGCCGGCGTCCGCGGCGATCGAGCTGACCGCGATCGCACGGATGACCTCGGGTACTCCCTACACGCCGCTGGTGAGCGGCGACGTCAACGGTGACGGCTCGCGCAACGACCGCGCGTTCATCTACAACCCGGCGACCGCTCCCGACACCGCGATTGCCAACGGTATGTCGCGGCTGCTCGCGAACGCCTCGGCGGGCGCGGCGAAGTGCCTCAAGGCGCAGCTGGGAGGCATCGCGGGACGCAACAGCTGCACCGGGCCCTGGCAGCCGTCGCTCGATCTGCAATTGAACTACCGGCCGATGTGGCTGGGACTCAACCGCAGGCTCACGCTGTCACTGATCACCCAGAATCTGCTGGTGGGCGTCGATCAGCTGCTCCACGGCTCGGACAACCTGCACGGCTGGGGCCAGATCGCGCGGCCCTCGAGCACGCTGCTCTCGGTGCACGGCTTCGACGCCGCGAACCATCGCTTCGTCTACACCGTGAACGAGCGCTTCGGTGCGACCTCGGCGGGGTCCACGGCGATTCGCAGTCCCTTCCAGATCGGGTTCCAGGCGCGCTACACGCTGGGCTCGCTGTTCCCGGGCTTCCCCGGGTTTGGTGGGGGCGGCGGCGGTCGAGGTGGGAACGGCGGTGGCGATCGCGCCGGCGGCGGTGGCGCGGCGCGCGCCGGTGGCGGCGGGTTCGGCAACCTGGCGGCGCTGGCGCCTAACCCGATTAAGGAGATGCTGGATCTCCGCGTCGGGCTCCGGCTCACCGATTCGCAGGAGACCAAACTCAAGCTGATTTCCGACACGCTGGTGGCGCAGAACACCGTGCTCGGCAAGCAGATCCAGACCGAGATTCAGAAGATGGGAGCGAACATCGAGGGCGGCCGCATGCTGACGGTGCTCCGGCCGCGGCTCGAGGAGGCGCGGAAGCATTTGCAGGCGGCGATCGATGCGGCGAAGGCGGTGCTGACGACGGAGCAGTGGAACTATCTGCCGGAGCGGCTCAAGACGGTGCGGCAGTTCGGGGCGCCGGGCCGCGGGCCCGGGCAGGGGGACGGGGAACGACGGCGTCCACCCGAGTGAGCTAATCGGGTGATCAGAATTCAATGAGCCCGGCGTGAACTGCCGGGCTCATGCTCTATGAACCACAGGAATCAGGACGTCATCCGGTGTGCGTTGCCCGGATCGGTCATCCGACGGATGCTGCGTGGGCAGCGCGCGGGGCTGGGGCAGGTCCGCCGCCAGGCCGGCGCCGGTGGCGCAGCCCGTGACCAGGGTCAGGCATACCAGCGGTACTAGGCGTCTATGCATAGCAAACCTCCCGTCTGACAATCGGAAGACAACTCCACGGGCGACAAGCCATCATCGCGGGCCAATTCGACACCGCTCGCAGTGTTTTGATATGGTTACCGCCGAGCGTAGCTTCCATGTTGTTACCGGCAACTACGAACGGGGACCCATGCCGGTGACCACGCGATTGCTGCAGAAACTTCACGACGCGCTGGGCGATGAGGCGACCGACGATCTCCTTGCCTGGCGGGAAGAGGCTGCCACGGTAAATCGAGCGACGGTCCGCGAGGTGGCGGATCTCTACTTCCAGCGTTTCGAGGCCCTCCTGGACAAGGGCCTTGCCGAGACGCGGGCCCACTTTGATCGAGAGCTTTCCGAGGTGCGGGCTCACTCTGAGCGGGGCCTTGCCGAGACCCGCGCCCATTCCGATCAGGGCCTCGCGGAGGGACGCGCGTACTCGGATCGCGGTCTTGCCGCCGTCCGGGCCGAGATCGCCGGTCTGCGTACCGACATGGCCAATCAACGCGCGGACCTCCTCAAATGGATGTTCATCTTCTGGGCCGGGACCGTCATCCCCCTCGCCGGCCTCGCGATCGCCCTGACCAAGCTGTAACCCGCCTCAGTCTCCCTTGTAGAACAGCGGGATCAGAAAGGTCCATACCCCGATCGCCACGGAGATCAGACCTGGCGGACTCGCCGGGAGCTCGTAACTCAGAAACCTGCCGTCGGTTGCGTAGACCCAGAGCACGAACGACACCATCGAGACCAGCACCGCTCCGACCTGCACCCGCTTCCCCGCTTCGTGGGTGCCGAGTGTGCGCGTGATGATCACCAACAGCAGGCATACCGTCGACCACCATCCGATCCAGCTCTCGGCGGTCTCCCGAAAGGTCAAATAGAGGGCGACAACTTCCGACGGCACCAGCTTGACGAGGCGGGATAAATAGAGATCGCCCGGCTCGGGGGTGGTGGCGGCGGCGCGCGTGTCAGGCGCGCGAATGCGTAACGGAGCGGCGTCCACGGCTTCCTCCAGTGTGTCTCGGCGGCGCGTTGCTGTCGCATATGTCATTCCAGGACGCGCCGCGTCCCGCGCAACCGGGCTCGCGTGTCCCAACGATCTGTCTCCGTGTCGCGTGGGAGTGTGCACGCGTCGCGTGCACCCGCTCGCGTGCACTCGCCTGCTGTCACAAGACTTTACCTGCCGGCAGGTGAACCAGTGCAACCGGTTCGCGAAGCTCGCCGCCGGGTTCGCCCGTCAGGGGTTCGCGCACGCGCATTCGCCGCGACATACCGGCGTCCTCACCGCCCAGGATTCTCTAAAAGTGGACACTCGGGACAAAAAGTGTCCTCGCCAGAGGACACCAGCGTCCGGGCCCGGCCGCCCGGCGGACGGCTTGGCTCCCCCGACGTTCCGTCGTCGCGCGGCGACCCTCCGTTCTCGCGCATCCCGTTACCGTCACCGCACTTGGGCGTCCGGGACGGCCCATCGCGCGGATGCACCCTAACGCGCTGGACGGCTCGTCGATCGGATTGGCCCGTTCCTTGAATTGGCTCCCGCGTCGGCCGCGCCGAGGCACCGGCCGCATCTCTCACGCACGGGTTACGCGACCTCTCGTCCTCGACCGGGTGTGCCGATTAGCGACTCCGTGAAAGGAGCGTCGTATGAACAGTCGCGTTCGCAGGAAACTCGAGATGGCGCTGGCCATCCGGACCTTCGCGCAGGGACACCCCTCCCCCGAGCCGGCGTTCACCCAGGTTCTCGCCAACCTCGACGAGCACATCGCGAAGGCGCAGACTCTCGTGGCCCGGGAGTACTCGGGCCGCCAGACGGCGCGGGAAGCCCGGGCGAGCCGCCGGGAGCTGCGCCGGCTGCTCCAGTTCGAGCTGCTGCCCTACCTCGCGGCGATCGGGGATGTCGCCGCCGAAATCCGCCGGGAGCTCGCGGATCAGCTACGCAAGCCGACGGGGAACGCGTCCAACGCCGAGTATCTCACCAACCTGCAACGGATTCTGGCCTCGGCGCTCGCCCAGAAGGACCTGCTGCTCCAGAAGGGGATGAGCACCCAGTTCTTCGACGACCTGACCCGCATGACGAAGGAATTCGAGGACGTGGCGGAGGCGGTGCGCGTCGCGCGGCAGGATCACAAGACCGCGCGGGTGGAGCTCAACCTCCTGCGGACCTCCCTGTCGAAGGACGCCCGGGTGCTGGACGGCATTTACCGCTATCGCTCGGGCAGCAAGGACCCGGATCTCATGGCGGACTGGGAATCGGTGCGGGAAAACCTCGGCATCCCGAAGGCGTCCCCGGCGCCGGTCGACAAGGCTGGGGACACCCCGCCCGAGGGCGGACCCGCGCAGGCGGCGTAACCGCCGTCAGCGGTAGCGGCCGAGGTTCCAGGTCAGACCGGCGTAGAGCGCCTTGGGCTGGTCGCCGGCGAGCGGGACGATGCCGCCGGCGTCCAGCACCAGCCACGAGGTCACCCTATAGGTAGGACCGCCGAGCAGCGCCACGGTCGACGTGCTGTCGGCGGGACCCGTGGTCCGGGGATAGCCGAAGCACTCGAACACCCAGCCGAGCGGCCCGCGCACCGGGCCGCCGAACGACGCGGTCCACAGGGTCGCCGTCTTCGGGGCCTGGGTCCCGTCGCCGCTCCGCCGGGTTACGCCGGCGTTCAGGTCCATCGACACCGGCCCGAACAGGTGACTGGAGATGAGCAGCAGCGAGACATCGGTGGTCCCGGTGCCCCGCCCCGCGCTCGAGGAGCCGCTCGGGAACTTGACGGCGGGCAGCACCGCGAAACGTCCCAGGAAGCCGTGCTCGAGCAGCCGGAGCTTGAGCCCCACGGAAAAGTCGGCAAAGCCGAGGGCGCTCCCGGGCGGCTTGGCCCACGGCACCGACACGCTGAGCTGCACCCGCGGCGCCACGCCGAGCTTGAATAACACGGGGAGCGTGAGACCGTGGGTCGCGTCGCGGAAGCGATCGTACTCCGCGCCGGTCTCGAGCTCGAGCCAGCCCGGCGCGACGGTGCCGGCGTGGGTGGCAACCGTCGGGCGTTCCGGCTGCGCATCGTGAGGGGATTGGGCGAACAGGGCGAACGGGGAAAACAGGGCGAGCAGGGCGAACGGGGCGGCGCGCCTCACGAGAGCCAGGTCCGGAACACCCCGATGAGCAGCCAGGCGTTGAGGCCCATGATCGCCACGGCGACGGCCCACGCCAGCGCCGCGAGCGGCCGGCCGTTGACGAATTCGCCCATCTTGGCGCGCTGGCTGGTGAAGAGCACCAGCGGCACCACCGCGAAGGACAGCTGCAGGCTCAGGATCACCTGGCTCAGGATCAGCAGCGCACCGGTGCCCTTTTCACCATAGAGCGCGGTGACGATGACCGCCGGAATGATCGCGATGAGCCGGGTGATCAGCCGCCGGAGCCAGGGCGGCAGCCGGAGATTCAGGAAGCCCTCCATCACGATCTGGCCCGCGAGCGTCCCGGTGATGGTGGAGTTCTGCCCCGACGCGAGCAGGGCCACGGCGAACAGCACACTCGCGATGCCGGTGCCGAGCAGCGGCGACAACAGCCGGTAGGCATCGCCGATATCGGCGC
>CAYNNS010000076.1:0-12236 GCA_964398345.1 uncultured Gemmatimonas sp.
TCCCAGTCGGTGCCCTTCGTCCCGACCAGCGGCAGCGGCTTGGTACGGATCACGTGGTCGGTGGTGAGTGGCCCGCGTCCGGCGAGCTGGGCGACGTCACGCCGCGCCGAGAACGCCACGGCGCCGCGCGAGCGTTCCTGCCGTGCCACCAGCGCGCGGCCCGCCGCGTGGCTCACCGCACGACGCAGGATAGCCAGGTTCAACAACACGCTCGCATCCCCAGCATCCGCCGTACAATCGGTGTCATCTGTGGGCAAAGCACTTACTGCACCACAACTTTGCAGGTAGTCTTCCGCGCGCGTCACCAGCGCGATCATGCGCTCGTAGCTCTCACGCGCCGAATCGCCAAAACTGAAGATCCCGTGGTTGAGCAGCACGATCCCCTCGAGCCGCTGCCAGTCGAGGTCGCGGGTTAGCTGGTACACCCGCCTGGCCAGGATGAAGCCCGGCATCACGTACGGCACCAGCAGCACGTTGGGGCCGTACACCTCGCGGATCCGGCGCTCGCCGTCCGGGGTGTTGCTGATCGTCACCACCGCGTCGGCGTGGGTGTGGTCGACGTACGCGAAGGGGATGATCGCGTGGAGGATCGCCTCGACCGACGGCGTCGGCGCAGCGGGATCGGTCATCGCGGAGCGCTGCGCCCGTACCATCGCCGCGTCGGAGAGCGCCGGCAGCTCCGCCATCCGCCGGAGCGCCTCGAGCTTGACCGGCGCAAAGCCCGCGGGCTCGATGCTCTTGAGGTCCCAGCCGCTGCCCTTGATGTAAAGCAGCTCCTCGGTTTCGCCGAAGAGGTTGGCCGCGCTCGCCTTGACGGACGTGTTCCCGCCGCCCTGCAACACCAGCGAGGGCTCCTGGCCGAGCAGCCGGGAGGTGTAGACCCGCAGCTCGAGCGGGCCGGCGTGGCGGGCAGCCTCGGCGTCATTCCAGCGGCTTTGCATGGGCCATAATGTATCGCCCCTCGCCCCTCGCCACTCACCCCTCGCCGCCTTATTTTTCCCCCATGCCCGACAACACCAGCAAGTGGCGGGAGATCGTGGCCCGCTACCAGACGCCCAGCGTCAGGCGGGCCGTCTGGCAGCTGGTTTCGACCATCGTGCCCTTGCTGGCCGCCTTCTGGCTGATGTACTGGAGCCTGTCGGTCAGTTACCTGCTCACGCTGGTGCTCGCGATCCCCGCCGCGGGGCTCGCCATCCGCACCTTCATCATCATGCACGATTGCGGGCACGGCTCCTTCCTGCCGTCCCGCACCTGGAATGATGTGGTGGGGTGGGTCACCGGCATTCTGACCGCCACGCCGTACGCGCACTGGCGGCGCGAGCACGCCATTCATCACGCGACCTCGGGACACCTCGAGCAGCGTGGCACCGGCGACATCACCACGCTCACCGTGCGCGAATACCTCGCCGCCAAGTGGCACAAGCGCACCAAGTACCGGCTCTATCGCAGCCCGCTGGTGCTGCTCGGGCTCGGGCCCACCTTCCTGCTCATCAAGCACCGCTGGCCCGCGCGCGACCTGGCCGGCAAGCGCGAGCGCCTGAGCGTCCACGGCACCAACCTCGCCCTGCTCGGCCTGGCGACCCTGCTGTCGCTGCTGATCGGGTTCCGGGAGTTCATGATGATCTGGCTGCCCATCGCGCTGCTCAGCGGCACGGCCGGGGTGCTGCTCTTCTATGTCCAGCACCAGTTCGAGGATGCCTACTGGCGCGAGGGCGGCGACTGGGACTACGCGACCGCTGCCGTCGCCGGCAGCTCCTATTTCCGGCTCCCCAAGGTACTGCAGTGGTTCACCGGCAACATCGGCTTCCACCACGTGCACCACTTGAGCCCCAAGATTCCCAACTACCAGCTCGAGCGCTGCCACCGGGAAAACCCCACCTTCCAGAAGGTGACCACGCTCACGCTCGGTCAGAGCATTCGCACCCTCGGGCTCAAGCTCTGGGACGAGGACAGCGGCCGCATGGTAGGCTTCCGGCACCTGCGCAAGCTCCGCCGCTCCATCGGGAAGTAAACCTCGAATCTTCCGCGTGCTTCCGTGTTCTCCGTGAAATCCGCGGTAAGCAGTTTTCTGAGCCTCGCCCTCGCGTGCAGTCCGTCCGGATCACGTACCCTGCTGATCACGAACGTCCAGCTGCTCGATGGCACCGGCGCCCCTGCCCGAGCCGGCAGTCTGCGCGTGGCGGGGGACACGATCGCCGGAGTCGGTGACCTGACCCGCCAGCCCTCCGACAGCATCGTCGACGGCGCCGGCCTGGCCCTCGCGCCGGGCTTCATCGATACCCACAGCCACGCCGACCGCGGCCTCGCGAAGCATCCCGACGCGCTCGCCGCGGTCAGTCAGGGCATCACCACCATCGTCGGGGGTCAGGACGGCGGCTCGCCCTGGCCGCTGGCGCCGTTCCTCGATTCCCTCGAGCGCAGCCCCGTCGCCGTCAACGTCGCGATGTACGTCGGCCACGCCACCATCCGCACCCAATTGCTCGGCAAGGACTACCGGCGCACCGCGACGGCCAGCGAGCTCGACAGCATGAAGGCGCTCCTCCGCCACGAGCTTGGCGCCGGCGCGCTGGGGTTGTCGACGGGGCTCGAGTACGAGGAGGCCCACAGCGCCTCGCGCGAGGAAGTGCTGGCCCTGGCGCAGGTCGCCGCGGACTCCGGCGGCCGCTACATCAGCCACGTGCGCAGCGAAGACCGCGGCTTCTGGCCAGCCATCGCCGAGCTGCTCGAGATCGGCCGGGTGACCGGCATGCCGGTACAGCTCTCCCACGCCAAGATTGCGATGCGGAGCATCTGGGGACAGGCAGGCGTGCTGCTCGCGAAGCTCGACAGTGCCCGCGCGAAGGGTACCAAGGTCACCCTCGACGTCTATCCGTACCTCTACTGGCAATCCACGCTGCGCGTGTTATTCCCGGAAGGCAATTACGGCGATGTCCGGGAAGCCCGCTTCGTCCTCGACCAGGTCTCGCCCGCCGACGGCCTGCTGCTCGGCCGCTTCGAGCCCGATTCGAGCTACGTGGGCAAGACCGTCGCCCAGATCGCCGAGCTGCGCCATCAGGACCCGGCCGTCACGCTGGTCCAGTTGATCAAGGAATCCGAGGGCAAGTCCGAAAGCGTGATCGGCACCAGCATGGTCGAACCCGACCTGGTCAAGCTGCTCGCGTGGCCCTGGGGCAACATCTGTACGGACGGCGAGCTCGACGGCCGCCACCCAAGGGGCTACGGCACGTTCCCGCGGGTGCTGGGCCGCTACGTGCGGGAACAGCACGTCGTGCCGCTCGCGGAGATGATTCGGAAGCTGAGCGCGCTCGCGGCGGAGAACGTCGGCATCCGGAAGCGTGGCCGGCTCGAGCCCGGCTGGTACGCGGACCTCGTGCTCTTCGATCCGGCCACGGTCAGCGATCACGCGACGCCCCAGGATCCCCACGCGCTCTCCAGCGGCATCGCGCGCACCTGGGTGAACGGGGTTGAGGTGTACGAGTCGGGACATGCGACCGGCGCACAGCCGGGCCGGGTGTTGCGGCGCAGCCGATGAGCCGGGAGCTGCTGGCCGCCGTTCAGCGTGCCGAAGAGCGGGTTAGGGAATGGATTCTGGAAACCCCGCTCGAGCCGACTCCCATCGGCCTCTCGCTCAAGCTCGAGCAGCTCCAGCACACCGGCTCCTTCAAGGCCCGCGGTGCCTTCAGCAAGCTGCTCGCCCTCGACCACGCCACTCGGGCGCGCGGGGTCATCGCCGCCTCAACCGGAAATCACGGCGCCGCGGTCTCCTACGCCGCGCGTAAGCTCGGCGTTCCCGCGCGCATCATCGTTCCCGAGGGCGCCGACCCCGGCAAGCTCGCCAAGATCCGCGGGCTCGGCGGCGAGCTCGAAACCCACGGGACCGACTCGGCGGTGGCGGAGCTCTACGCCCGGGCCGAGTCGCAACGGCTCGGCATCGCCTACGTGTCTCCCTACAACGACCTCGACGTGGTGGCGGGGCAGGGGACCCTTGGCCTCGAGCTCCTGCACCAGCTGCCCAGCATCGACGCCATCTTCATTGCCCTGGGAGGCGGAGGCTTGCTCGCCGGCGTGGCCGCGGTGCTCAAAGCGGCGAATCCCGCGGTGCAGGTGATCGCCTGCTCACCCGAGAATTCCGCCGTCATGATCCACTCGATCCGCGCCGGCCGCATCCTGGAGCTCGAGTCGAAGCCCACGCTCTCCGACGGCACAGCCGGCGGTGTGGAGCCCGGGGCGATCACGTTCGAGCTGGTGCGTGCGCTGGCGGATGACTATCTGCTGCTGTCGGAAGCGGAGATTCGCGCCACGATGCTACGGATCTACGAACGGCACGGTTACAAAGTCGAGGGAGCGGCGGCGGTCGCGGTGGCGGGTTACCTTCGGCAAGCGGACCGCTGGAGGGGCGCCGCTGCCGTCGCGATCCTCTGCGGCGGCAACGTCGCCCCCACGGTCTTCGAGGCTACGGGCCGATCCTGAGAACGATCTCTTCTCCCGGACTGGCGGTGATCTTTTCGCTGAAGGAGCTGCCGCTGCCCGCGATCGGGGAGATTTCGAACGTCAGCTCGGTGATCCCGGTCACCCAGGTGCGCGGGATCTTGAGCATGGTGGTTTCCATGCCGTTGGCGGTACCCAGCCGGAAACGGCTGCCGCCGGCGCCGGGGCGGACGTAAATGCGCATGTCGCGGAGATTCTGGTTTTCTACCCGCACCGTGGCATACCCTTCGGCCCCGCCGGGGGGTTCCGGTACCGGTGGAGGATTGCCTCCGCACGCAACAACCGTTACGGTCGCGAGGGCCGCGGTCAGGAGATAGCGAGTTTTGAGCATGGCCTGGTTTCCTTCGAAGTGTGACTCCCTGCTAGTCTACGGGACGAGTGGTGAGAGTGGCTCGCGCACACCCCGTGGCTGACGTCACTCCCGCTCCTACGCTCCCTGACATAGAGGCTAACGCGCAAGCGCTGGCCCCGCACATCCGCGAGACCCCCGTCTGGCGCTGGCGCGATCCGGTGCTGGAGCGCCGGCTCGGGCCCGGTACAGATGTGACACTCAAGCTGGAGCTTTTCCAGTACGCCGGCAGTTTCAAGGCCCGCGGTGCCCTCACCGTCATGCGAGCGCTCTCGGCGGAACAACGAGCCAGGGGCGTGACCGCGGTGAGTGCCGGTAACCACGCCATCGCGGTGGCCTGGGCCGCCGGGGTGGTCGGGACCTCGGCCAAGGTGGTGATGTTCAAGTCGGCCGATCCCTACCGCGTCGCGCGCTGTCGGGAGCTCGGCGCCGAGACCGTGCTGGCGGAGGACGTGCACGAGGCGTTCGCGGTGGCGGAGCGGATCGAGCGTGACGAAGGCCGCAGCTTCGTGCACCCGTTCGAGGGGCCGCGCACCGCGCTCGGCACGGCGATGCTAGGCCGCGAGCTGTTGCGGCAGTGTCCCGAGCTCGAGGTGGTGATCGTGCCGATCGGTGGCGGGGGATTAGCCGGCGGCCTGAGCGCGGCCATCAAGCAGCTCAAGCCGGAGTGCGCGGTGTATGGTGTCGAGCCCGAGCTCAATGACGTGATGTTCCGGAGCATTCGTTCCGGGCACCCCGAGAAGGTTCCCGCCAATGCTCCCAAGACCATCGCGGACAGCCTGAGCCCGCCTTACAGCTTGCCCTACAGCTTCGGATTGTGCCGCCGTTTTCTCGATGATGTGGTGCTGGTGAGCGACGATGCACTGCGAAAGGCCCTGGCGCTGATCTTCACGAGCGCCAAGCTCGCGGTGGAGCCCGCGGGTGCCGCGGCGACGGCTGCGCTGCTGGGGCCGCTTCGCGATCGGGTGCAGGGAAAGCAGGTGGGGTTGATCGTGTGCGGGACCAACATCTCCCCGGAGCGGTATGCGGAGCACCTGGCCAGAGGGACCACCTTGCTGTCGGGTGGGACTATGTTCTAGGTCGAGTGACTGAAGGAGCGAAACCGTGTTGCTGCTCTTGACGACGCTGCTGCTCACTCAACAGCAGAGCAAATACGACCTCCTCATCACCGGCGGCACCGTCATCGACGGCACCGGCGCCCCCGGCTTCCGCGCCGACGTCGCGGTCAAGGGCGATCGCATCGTCGCCGTCTCACGAACCCCGCTCTCGAGCACCGACGCCGCCCGCACCATCGACGCCTCGGGCAAAGTCGTCTCCCCGGGCTTTATCGACCTCCACGCCCACAACGAAGCCATCTTCCGCCTCCCCGGCGAAGAGAGCCGGGTCCGGCAAGGCGTCACCACCACCCTCGCGGGGCCCGACGGCGGCGGCCCTTCTCCCTTTGGCTCCTACGTCGACTCGGTCTCGAGGCTCAAGCTCGGCACCAACATCGGCTGGCTGGTGGGCTTCGGGACGATTCGGGAGCGGGTCCTGGGTCAGAGCGACCGCGCGCCGACCGCGCAGGAGCTCGCCCGCATGAAGCTGATGGTGGGCGAAGCGATGCACGAGGGCGCCTACGGCATCTCCACCGGGTTGTTCTACGTCCCGCAGACCTACGCGAAAACCGACGAGGTCATCGCGCTGTCCCGGGTCGCCGCGGACTCGGGAGGCTTCTACACCTCGCACCTGCGCAAGGAAGGCATCGGCGCCCTCGAGGGCGTGGGCGAGGCCATCCGCATCGCCCGCGAGGCGCACATCCCCGTGGTGCTCACCCATCACAAGCTGATCGGCAAGGCGATGTGGGGAAAAAGCGCCCAGACGCTCGCTCTGCTGGACGCCGCGCGCAAAGCCGGCCTCGACGTCATGGCCGATCAATACCCCTACGACGCCAGCTCCAGCAGCTTCGACATTCTGGCGTCGGCATGGGCCCACGCCGATGGCGACACCGCGTTCGCGCGCCGAGTCAAGGATCCGGTGCTCCGTGACAGCATCATCAAGGGTATCGAGTGGATTCTGGAAAACGACCGCGGTGGCGGCGACCTCCACCGGGTGCAGTTCGCCAGCGTGAGCTGGAAGCCGGATCTCAACGGCAAGACGCTCTACGACTGGGCGGTAGAGCGCGGCGTGCCTCCTACCATCCAGGGCGCTGCACCGCTCGTCATCGAGGGCATCCTCAAGGGCGGCGCCAGCATGGTGTACCACGTCATCGACGAGCGCGACGTGCAGCGCATCATGCAGCACCCCTGGGTCGCCGTGGCCTCGGACGGCGCGCTGTCGGCGCCGGGACCCGCGGTGCCGCACCCGCGGAACTACGGCACCTTCCCCCGCGTGCTGGGTCACTACGTGCGCGAGCTGCACGTCATTACGCTGCCCGAGGCGGTGCGCAAGATGACGTCGCTGCCGGCCGGGCGCCTGGGCCTGAGCGACCGCGGCAAGGTCGCCAGCGGGTTACTCGCGGACCTCGTCGTCTTCGACCCCGTCACGGTGTCTGATAAAGCAACCTACGAGCAGCCCCACCAGTATCCCGTCGGCATCGACTACGTGATCGTAAACGGGCAGGTCGAGGTGGACGCCGGCAAGTACACCGAGGTTCGTGCCGGCCGCATCCTCAAGCACACGCCCAAGCGCGGGCCGGTCGCCTTCGTCAACGTGAACCTGGTCCCGATGGACCGCCCCGGCGTGGTGGCCGGCCAGACCGTCGTGGTCCGCGGCGATCGCATCACGGCGATCGGCGCCACCGGCAAGGTGGCCATCCCCGCCGGCGCGGTGCGGGTCGACGGCAAGGGCAAGTACCTCATTCCCGGGTTAGGCGAGATGCACGCCCACATCCCGCCCGGCCAGGCCTCCGACTCCGACATCGCCCGGATGCTCTCGCTCTGGGTGCTGAACGGGGTGACCACCGTGCGGGGCATGCTCGGCATCCCCCGGCACCTCTACTTCCGCGACCTCGCCAACCGCGGCGCGATCTTGAGCCCCAGGATCTGGACCTCCGGGCCCTCCTTCAGCGGCGGCAGCATTCCCAACCCCGACTCCGCCGTCCGCATGGTCAAGGCGGAACAGGCGCTAGGGTACGATTTCCTCAAGATTCACCCGGGGCTCTCGCGCGCGGCCTTCGATTCCATGGCCGCCAACGCCGACCGGCTCGGCATCCGCTTCGCCGGCCACGTCCCCCTTGCCGTGGGATTGCAACGCGCGCTCGAGGCGAAATACTGGAGCATCGACCACCTCGACGGCTTCCTCGAGGCGCTCTCCAAAACCGGTGCTCCGAAGACCGACAAGGAGGACGGGTTCTTCGGACTCAGCACGCTAGACAATGCCGACACGAGTGCCGCGGCAATCGCCAGGCTGGTGGCCGCCACCCGCGCCGCGGGCACCTGGGTAGTGCCGACCGAGGCGTTCATGGAAGCGATGGCGGGGGACTCGGCGGTCGAGATCCTGTACGATCGCCCGGAGCTCCGGTACGTGTCGCGCTCGCTCCGCAACAGCTGGGTCAAGGCCACCACCGACTTCCGCGCCGACACCGCCACGAATACGCCTGCGCGGCGTCGACTCTTTATCGCGCTCAGAGAGCGGTTGATCAAGGCCCTGTACAATGGCGGCGTCGGGGTGGTGCTCGGCTCCGACTCGCCGCAGCTCTGGAACGCGCCGGGTTTCTCGTTAACCCGCGAGCTGGCGAGCTATGTGGCGGCCGGACTGTCCCCCTACCAGGCGCTCAGCACCGGCACCCGCAACGTCGCGCGCTTCCTCGGCAACGAGGCCGAAGCGGGCAGCATCGCGGTCGGCAAGCGCGCCGACCTGATCTTGCTCGAGGCCAACCCGCTCAGCAACATCCGCAACGTCGGCAGGCAGGCCGGCGTGATGATCGGTGGCAAATGGCTCGCGAAAGACGAGATTCAGCGCCAGCTCTCTACGCTGGTTGCCCCCTAACCACTCGCCAGTCGTCACTCACCACTCACCACTCATCCCTGACCATGCACCGTCTCTTCGCCGCTCTCCTGCTCCTCCCGGTCGCCGCGTCCGCCCAGGTCGTCAGCGAGCATGTCGACCTCTCCGTGGCCCAGAAGATCCGCGAGGAGGGGCTCAACCACTCGAAGCTCGACGACCTCGCGAGCTACCTCACCGATGTGATCGGTGCCCGGCTCACCAATTCCCCTGCCAGCCGCAAGGCCAACGCCTGGGCCGCCGAGACGTTCCGGTCGTGGGGACTGGCGAACGTGAAGGAGGAGGCCTGGGATTCGGCCTTCGGACGCGGCTGGGAGATTGTCTCCTACAGTGGACGGATCCTCGAGCCCTGGCCCAAGCCGCTCGCGGCCTACCCGCAGGCGTGGAGCGGCAGCACGCTGGTGAAGGGCAAGCCCGGCACCATCACCTGTCAGGCCGTCGTGCTCGACGTCAAGGATTCCACCGACCTCGCCAAGTACACCGGTAAGCTACGGGGCGCGTGCGTGCTGCGCGGCGCGGCGCGCACGGTAGGGCCGGAGTTCACTCCGGCTGAGACCCGACAGACCCTGGACGAGCTGATCAACTGGCAGCCGCCCCAGCCGCGGAGCTTGGCCGGCCCGAACACCTTCGGCCCGAACTCTCCGGCCCAACGCCTCAACGCGGCCATCATGCAGCTCATCCACAGCGAGCAGCCCGCGGCCGTTCTCCAGGGCTCGCAATGGACCTACGGGATGTTTCTCAACGGCGGCCACTTCGACGGCCGCACCGCGCGCGACAGCGTCTACAACCCGATTCCGCACCTCATCGTGGCGCACGAGCAGTACGGCACGCTCTACCGCGTGGCGCAGCGCGGGTTACCGGTCCGCCTCGAGATCAACCTGCAGACCCGTTTCCTCGACGACAATCGCTTTCCTACCAACGTCACGGCCGAAATCCCCGGCGGCGACAAGGCGGCGGAAGTGGTGATGCTCGGCGCGCACTACGACAGCTGGCACTCGGGCACCGGCGCCACCGACAACGGCGCCGGCTCGGTCGTGATGATGGAGGCGATCCGCATCCTCAAGAGCCTGGCGCTGCCCATGCGGCGCACCGTGCGGATCGGGCTCTGGACCGGCGAGGAAGAAGGCCTGATCGGCTCACGTACCTGGATCCGCATGCACAAAGCGGAGCTGCAGAACATTTCCGCCTACGTGAACGTCGACAACGGCACCGGAAGGCTCCGCGGCATCTGGGATCAGTCCAACAGCGCCGCCATCCCGATCTTCCAGCAGATCCTCGCGCCGTTCCAGGACCTCGGCGTGGTGACCGTACGCCATGGCAACACCGGCGGCACCGATCACCTGAGCTTCGTCGCCGCGGGGGTCCCGGGCTTCAACTTCATTCAGGATCCGATCGAATACGGCACCCGCACCCATCACTCCAACGTCGACACTTATGAGCGTCTGGTGATCGACGACCTGAAGCAGGCCGCCACCGTCGTCGCGTGGACCGTCTACGAGCTGGCCAATCGGGACGAGATGATGCCCCGGCCGCCCGCAGCCCGGCCTGCCACCCCGTGACTTGACGCCTGCTTGACCCGCCTGGCCCAGGATGGGGTCGTCTTTCGACCCTATTCTGGAGGCCAGTATGTCGTCCGCACTTCGTAGTACCCTGCCGGTCGTAGCGTTGGCGCTGGCCATTGCCTGTTCCGATACGACCGGCCCGAGCTCGCCACTGACCCCCGCCGCGAAGCCCGCGGAGGCAACCCGCCGCATCACCGTGATGACCCGCAACGTCTACATCGGCGCCGATGTCGACGCGGTGATCGCCGCGCTCGCCTCGCCCGACCCGTCGGACGATCTGCCCGCGCTGCTGCAGGCGATCAGCGTGCTCGGGCAAACCGACTTTCCGACTCGCGCCGGCGCCATCGCCGACGAAATCGGGCGCGCCCGGCCCCACGTGGTCGGACTGCAGGAGATGACCCAGCTCGCGATCCATCTCGGTCCACTGGGGATTCCCGTCGACATCGATCTCGACTTCCTGGCCATTCTGCAGAGCGCACTCTCGGTGCGCGGGCTGCACTACAGCGTTGCCGCGCAGGTCACCAACCTGACCGCGACGCCGTTCCCGGGCATTTCCGTCACCGATCACGACATCATTCTGGTAGACGCGGACCGCGTGAGCTTCGGCGGAGTCGTGGCCCAGAGCTACGCCCAGAACCTGGGAGTGGTCGCCCCGGGCGTCGAGCTCAAGCGCGGCTGGGTGCGGATCGACGCCAGCGTGGAGGGAATGCCGCTGACCGTGGCGAGCACCCACCTCGAATCGGGCAGCATTCCCGGCTTCGACTTGCTGCGGGCCGCCCAGGCCGCGGAGCTGGTCGGCTCGATCGGTGCCGCGACGCCGGCGGTGCTGCTCGGCGATTTCAACGACGTGCCGGGCTCGCCGTTCTACGGGGTGGTGACGGGGTCGGGATTCAGCGACAGCTGGGCCGCCATGCGGCCCGGAGCGCAGGGGCTCACCTGCTGCCACCTGCCGGATCTCTCCGACCCGGTGAGCAAGTTCTCGCAGCGGATCGACTATGTCTTCGAGCGCGGGTTAGGCGGCCCCAACGGGCAGCTGCAGGGCCGGATCACCATCGTCGGCGACCAGCCCGCCGACCGCGTGCCGGGTCCCGGCCATGCGCTCTGGGCCTCGGATCATGCCGGCGTGGTCGCGGAGTTTCTGGTGCACTGACGGAGCGGACCGCCAGACCGCCAGACCGCCGGATTCAGAGCTTGGTGAGGAGCAGGATCGCGGTGCCGGCGAATCCGGTGAGGTTGACGCTGACGCGCCAGCCTCCCGCGGTTCCCGGCGCCGTGGTCGTCTGGACATTGGCGGGGAGGTCCGCGTCGTAGATGATCGTATTGGCGGCGTCGCGGATCTGGAGGTGAATCATGCCCCCGCCACTCGCCGTGGTGAGATCGATGCTGGCCTGGCTCCCGCTGTTCTGCCAGCTGTAGGTTCGCGCCACCGTCGTCGAGCTGATCGCGATCACCTGGTACTGGAAAGCGTCGGCGTCGGTGTGAACTTCGATCTGCGCTCCCGACACCGCGTCGTTGGCGCAGGCCGCCCCTGAGAGTGCCGCCAGCAGCGTCATCCCGGACCACCTGACCCGCTGTGCTGTATCCATGCCGCTTCCTCCCGACCTTATCTTAGGGCACCCGACCAGCCAAGGCCATGCTCGCGACGCTGACCGATCGCTACGCTATCGAGAACGAGCTGGGCCGCGGCGGTATGGCCACGGTCTACCTCGCGCTCGACCGGAAGCATCGCCGCAAGGTCGCGATCAAGGTCCTCGCCCCCGAGCTGGCCCCCCCGCCCGGCACCGAGCGTTTCCTGGCCGAAATCCCGAACGCGGCGGGGCCGGTGCCACCCCCCACCCTTCCCCCCTAACCTTTTC
>CAYNNS010000077.1:0-12229 GCA_964398345.1 uncultured Gemmatimonas sp.
CGGTCCTGCGGGAAGGCGGGGGGATGGGGTGGACCCGCTTGCCGGTCGGCGCGGCGTGAAGGTGGATCGCGCTCTCGAGCGGGTCGGCGGGGTTGGCCAGCTTGAGCTGGCATTCGCCGCCGCCGAAGAGCGTCTGGAAGACGTGCTGGAAGCTCTGCTGCACGGCGCTGAAGGTTTCGAGGAAGAGGGTCCGGGCCGTGCCGTCGATTTCCTTGATCGCCTGCAGCAGGGACTGCCGGGCGGCGACCAGGTCGTCGCGCTGGGCACTGAGGAAGCTGAGCCGTTTGGTCTCCTCGGCATGTTCTTCGACGGCCAGCGGGTTCACTGGTCCGATGCCTTCCAAGGCCTCGCCGATCCGGAGCGCCTCAGCCTCGAGCGTGGCCAGGTCGAGGTCGAGCAGCTGCACCTGCTCCATCAGCCGGTCGAAGGGCTGTCGCCACTCGAATTCCACCCGCTCCACGATGCTCCGGCGCAGTCCGGTGCTCTCGGTCAGCTCCACCTCGAGTTGATGGGCAACCGAGCTGGCCTCGTCGAGCTCGGTGCGCAGGCGCTGTACCTCGGATTCGGCCCCGCCCAGCGTGGCCTGAGCGCCGGCGAGGGCCGCTTCCGCCTCCGCCACCGCGCGCTCCAGCCCTTCGAGCGACCGGCTCCGCTCGGAACGGCGTTCCAGCCCCTGCGTCTGTTGCTCGAGCAGGGTCGCGTTCTCCTGCTCGAGGCGCTGCAGCTCGTCCCGTAGGGCCAGGGTCGCGTCATTTGCGGTGGTGATGGTCTGGGCAGCGCGGGTAAGCCGCTCTTCGGTGGCTCGCACCCGTGCTCCGACGTGGGCATCCTGCACCTGGGACTGCACCCGGGTTTCCCGGGCCGACTCCTGTTCCAGTTCCAGTGCTTCCAGTGCCCGGCGCGCCTGCTCGAGGACTCGGGTCTCCACCGTTCGGCGGTCCTGCTCCTCGAGAACGGCAGACGCGATCTCACCACTCCGGGTTTCCGCGCGGCCGATCCGCTCCTGCAAGCGCTCGCGCGAGCTCTTCTGGTCGGCGAGCTCGCGGGTCAGGTTTTCGACGCGGCGCGCGGCGTCTTCCCGCTCTGCGACCGCGACGCGCTGGGCTTCCCGGGCTTCGTCGGTCTTGGTCAGGGCGGCGGCGGCCACGCGCTCCAGCTCGGCGAGGCGGAGCTCGGTGGCGGCGAGCGCGGCGTTCACGCTGCTTCGGGCTTCTTCCTGCTGCCCGATTTCGCTGTCCAGACTCCCGATCTCGGCGCGGCGGCGGACCGAGCCGCCGCTGCCGGAAGTCACGGCGAGCAGCACGGCCCCGCTGGCTCGGCGGTGCGCGTGGCCCCGTCCGTCCAGTACTTCCGAGCCACTGAGGAGCGCCTCGACCCAGCGCGCCGCGGGGCCCTCGGCACGGAGCCGCGATTCCAGCGGGCTCGGCCCGTTCGGGGCCACGCGCGGCCCCCCATCGACGGGCAGCAGGGCCAGGGCTCCGGGCTGGGCTTCCGAGTGCCAGCCCCGAATCGCCTCAACCGCGGTGTGGTCGCGGACCAGCACCGCATGCATCCATTCACCCAGCAGCCGCTCCGCCAGCTCGGCCGCATCGCGATCGGCACTCACGTAGTCGCTCAGCGGGCCGAGCACAGCGCCGTTGAAGCGCTGGCGCTCGGCGAGCAGGGCGGCGGCGCCTGGGGCAAGGCCAACGCGATCGCGCTCGAGCTCCTCGAGCGCGGCCCGCCGAGTCGTGAGCTGCGCGAGGGCCTCCTCGGCGAGGCGTTTGCGATTCCGTTCGGTGGCCTCCTGTTCCCGCGCTGCCGCCACATCATGCCGGCTCTGCTCGCTGCGCTCCGCGGCGCTGACGCCGTCGCGCGTCGCGCGATCGGCTGCCTCGGCGAGCGACCGCGCTGCCGCTTCGGCGCTTGCCAGCTCGGTGCGAAAGGCTTCGAAACGGGTGTCGGCCTCCGCCGCGCTGGCCCGCAGCGCCTGCAGCTCCTGTTCGAGGGCCGCCCGTTCCCCTTCGAGCGAGCGCAGCGTCTGGGCGCGCTGCGCCAGCAGCTCCTCCGCGCCACGCACCGCGGTTCGCTGGGTCGTGAGCCGGCTGCGCACCGCTTCTTCGGCGGACGAACGGGATTCGAGCTCCGCGAGGATCGCGGCCCGTTGCGCCTGGGTCGCGGCCAGCTCCTCGGCGGCAGCCTCCTGTTCCCGCTGGGCTTCCTCGGTGCGGCGTGCCGCCAGCGAGCGTTCCTCTTCATCGCGCTTGCGGCGCTCGGAGACGTGCGCAAGCCGCTCAGTTGCGACGGCCAGGTCGCCTTCCAGTCGGGAAAGCGCGACCTGAACTTCCGCCAGCTGTCGGGCGATCTCGGTGCGGTGGGCTTCGCTGCGAGTGCGCTCCCGGGAGCTCGCCTCGAGCTGCTGCCCCGCGGTGCCGAGCTGGTCACGCAGGGAAGGGAGCCGGGCTGATAGCATCTCGTGGCGGGTTTCCGCGCCGGCGGCGCGCTCCGTCAGCTCGTCGAGTTTGCGCAGCGCCAGCGTGAGCGTGACCGCAAACTTCTCCTCCATCAACCGTGCGTGGCGCTCGGTGCGGCCCTTCTGGCGGGCGAGGGACCGGATCTGCGACTGCACCTCGACGATCAGGTCTTCGAGCCGCTGGAGGTCGACCTGGGTTTCATCGAGCCGGCGCTCGGTGCTGTGCTTCCGGTCGCGATACAGCCCGATGCCCGCGGCTTCCTCAAAGAGCGAGCGCCGCTCCTCGGCCCGATCCGACAGCAGCAGGTCGATCATCTTGGCCTCGATGACCACTCCCGCGTCGCTCCCGAGGCCGGTGCCCCGCAGGAGGTCCTGGATGTCCCGCAGCCTGACCGGCACGGAGTTGAGCAGATACTCGCTCACCCCCGAGCGCGACAACCGCCGGGTTATGACGACTTCCTGATACGCAATCGGGAGCTTGCCCTCGCTGTTATCGAGGTGCAGCGACACTTCGGTGAGATTGACCGGCCGCCGGCCCGCCGACCCCTGGAAAATCACGTCCTCCATCTTGCCGCCGCGGAGCAGCCGGGCCGACTGCTCGCCCAGCACCCAGCGCACCGCATCGGAGACGTTCGATTTTCCGCAGCCGTTGGGTCCTACGATGCTGGTGACACCTTCGCCGAAATCGAGAGCAACCGTATCCGCGAACGACTTGAAGCCGGAAAGCTCCAGTCTGGTCAGCTTCATCTATAGGCCAGGGACGGCAAGAGGAGGTAGCAGGGCGGCGGCGCCGCCGGGTTACCCACAAAATAAACAATTCCGCCGCGCAGGTCAGGGCCTTTTGGCGGGCAATTTCAGTATGAAGTAGGCCCGACCGAGGCGCTTCCCGGTCGATTCAGCCGCTTCCCGGGTGTCATAGGGGCCAACCAGGACCCGGTAACCGTCCTCTTCTTCCTTCGGCGACAAGACCAGCGCGGGGAACCCGTCGCCTTTGAGCTGTTTGCTCAGCAGGTCTGCCCAGTCGGGGTTCTGGGTGCGACTCACCTGTAGATAGATCGCCAGCGAATCTCCGGCCGTGGAGGTCGAGTCAACCCTGAGAGCGCTGTCCTGGGTCACGGAAGCCGACTCTGCCGCGGCGACGGCCGCGGGGAGACGCTCGCGCGGGACCCAGCTCGCGGCGAGCCAGAGATCGTTGCCACCGGTCTTGAGCTCGGCGATCCGCTTCGGGGGCGCCTGCAGGAGATCGTAGGCCAGCACGTCGTCCCCGCTGCGCACCAGGAGAGTGGCGGCCCCGGCCACCAGGGGCAGGTCGGCCGCCCAGGTGCCCGGGACGGTCGCGCTCAGCGTATTCGTGGCCAGATCCACGACCCAGAGGGAGTCGCCCGTTATCGGGTGCGCCAGCAGCCAGCGCCCGGATGCATCCACCCGGAACTCCCGGGGCATTCCCGGCAGTCCAATCGTCTTGAGCGGCTTGAGCGAGAACCGGTCATAGACCCGGATCTCGGGGCTCTCCTGCGTCACGTAAATGCGGTGCCCCGACGGACTGAATCCCACCCGCCGGGCGTGTCGCACCGACGCGATCGAGCTCCGGCCGCGCTGTCCCGCGGTTTCGTAGAGGCGCACTCCCGAATCGGAGGCCACCGCGACGAGGTCACCCCAATTCGTGATGCCCACCTCACCGCTCGGCAGGGGCTCGGAATGGACCTCCTGGTCGGCGGTGGCGGTGATCAGTCTGGGAGCGGAGCCCGCGGTGAGCGCGACCAACTGCTCATTCACCGCTCCGTAGACGAGTCTGGGCAAGACCGGGAGTGGGTCGTGGAACGGCACCGGCTGGCGCCGGATCAGGTGCTGGACCCTGCGTGCCGAGTCGACGAGAAACACCGATCCGTCGGGACCCAGAGCCGCGGCAGCCACCTTGCCGGCGACCCTTCGCACGGCCCGGGTTTCGAGATCCACCGCGAGGAGCTGGCCCTGATTATCGAGGACCCAGATCAACCGCTCGTCGAGGTCCACCCCGAGCAGCCGGTGCGGCGCCGGTAGCGGCTGGGCGGATCGCCAACCACTGGGCCGCAGACTGTCGGGATGGTAAGCCTGGACCGGTCCACCACCACGTGGAAAGCGAAAAAGCGAAACCTGAGCTCCGACGGCGGGGAGGTCGGGCGGGGGTACGGGGTGTCCACGGCCACATGCCGTGGCGGCAAGCACGACCGCCGCCCGAAACAGCCGGGCGGCGGTCGAAGATCGCGGGCTCGGAAACCGGATCAGAAGGTCGGTCCGAGGCTGATTGTCCAGTATCCGTTGACCCTGCTGCCGGTCGAAAGGCGTCGCTGCAGTGGGAAGGCGTAATCCGCCCGGAGAATGAGGAAATTCAGCACGTTGGCCCGGATGCCCACGCCGACTGAAGTGAGCGGCGTGCGCACCGCGGTGCAGCTGGTATCGGTCGGGGCGCAGCTGGTGGGGGCACCATTGCGGTGGAGCTTCACCTGCTGCCCTTTCTCCCATGCGACCAGCGCGTCGTAGAACACCACGCCTTCGATGGCGGGGAAGCCCATCGGCAGGATCCGCGCCCCGAAGAAGAACGGCCAGCGGATCTCCGCGCTGCCCATGGCGACCCGGGTGCCGATGAGCTGGTCCAGCGCGTCGCAACCGGTCACCGAGCCGCTCGAGGCAGTCTGGACCTCGCTGCATTCATTCCGCTGGAACGAGCCCGAGGTATACCCACGGATGAAGTCGGGGATTCCGGCGAAGATCCGGAAGCGCTGCTCGTCCCTCCCGTGCTGGCCATAGTACTGCAGCCGCGTGGCCAGCGTGAAGGGACCGAACATGTGGTCGTAGCGCCGATAATCGCCATTGAGCGTCACGAAGCGCCAGCCGCCCAGACGCTGCGAAACCTCGAAGCGTGAGCGCCGGCCCAGGATCGGCCCGACTCCACCGAAGAGCGTGTTGTCGTACACCAGCGCCACCGAGGGCTGGACGAAGCTGGCGCTGCCCAGACTGACGTTGTTGATGTACGCGTCCGAGGTCTGCTGACCGGTGACCGGATCGAAGGGCGTGATGAACTGGCGCTCGTCCTCTTCCACGTTGACGAACGCCGTTCCGAATTCCAGTCGCCGGAAACGGCTGAACGGATAGGCGGCCATGAGCTGGGCCTGCCGCAGCACGAGGCGCCGGATGTTCTCGGTAAAGAGCTGCTCGCCGTTGCTCCCCGGAGTGATCGTGGTGCCGTCGTAATAGAAATAGGGTTCCTGGGTCAATCCGACCGCCCAGTTGAGCCGCCGGGCGAGATTGACGTACTGCGCCAGGAAGAAGGTCTCATTGAGTCGACCATTGAGCGACGCCGCAATGCCGAGCTGGTGATTGCCGAGCATGTCGCCGAGCACGATGGCGGTAGATCCGGTGAGACCCTGCCCGAACGTGTCGCGCGTATACCCGATAGTGGGCCGGGTGACGTACTCCGGCTCCAGCTTGGGATGGTACGTCTTGAAGGTGAACTCGCTGGTATCGGGCGGGATGAACGACATCGAGTCGAGCACCCGCGCGATGGTAATTGGCTGGGCCGCTGCGGCCGTATCCGTGATTGTCGGCAACGAATCGGCGCGGCGGAAGCCGTGCGAGGCCCGGTAGATCGCGCCGCCGCTCAGCACCTGGGGCCCGGCCGGCGGCTGGACGACGGCGCGCGCTCCGCTCACCTCCGCCGTCGGGGCGATCGCGGCGAGGTTGCGCGTGGCGATCTGCTGCCGGGTCCAGGGCTGCTTCTTGAGCGACCGCGGATTGTCCAGCGAGTAGATGTCGTAACGCCCCTGCTCGAAGTAGACGAACGCCAGCCGGTCGGCGCTGTGCGCCCACGAGAGCACCGGCGAGAGCGCGGTAATGCCCTGGATGCCGGTGTAGAAATCGGTGAGCTGATAAACCTGGCGATCGCCCAACTCATAGAGGTACAGGTTTGCGACGCCGTTTCTGTCCGAGACGAAGGCGATGGACTTGCCGTCGGGGGACCACTGCGGATCGACGTTGCGGCCCACATCCAGGCCGTCGGGCAGATCGACGCGTCCGGTGGCCACGTCATACAGCCCGATCCGCAGCTTGCTCCACTTGAGCGCTTTGAAGTCGGTTCCGGGGCTACGATCGGTCGCGAAGGCGATGGTCTTGCCATCGGGCGACCAGACCGGGTGCAGATCGGCTTCCTTGTCGTTGGTCAGGCGGGTGAACCCCGTGCCGTCGGCGTTCACGGTGTACAGGTCGGAGATCCCGCCGTCGAGTCCGCTGAAGACCAGCTTCTTGCCATCGGGACTCCACGTGGGCGTGGTCACCCCTGAAATCGGGACGCGGATCGCACGCACCTGCTTGTTGCGGGCGACGTCCACGATCACGATGTCGTCCTTGCCGCTGCGCTGGGCGGCGAGGGCCAGCAGCTTGCCGTCGGGAGACCAGCTCGCCGTCGAATTGATGAAGCGGAAGGTTTCGTAATTGCCGCTGTAGGTGGATTTGAGCAGCCGCTTCTCGGTCTTGCCGGTGTGCGCGTCGGCGAGCCACAGATCCACGAAATAGAAATTGCGCTCGCTGAGATAGGCGATCTTGTTGCCGTCCGGCGAGAGCGCCGGGGCGAGGTGCCAGCCGCCGCCCGAGCGCTTCAGGGTCAGCAACTCCTGCGCGACGGCCTTGCCCTTGGTCCGGTTGCCGATCTCCGGCAGGTATTGCTTCTGAACCGCATCGTGCCACTGCGCCACCAGCTGCTCGAACGACAGTCCCAATACCCGGGGCAGGGCGGATTCGATCCCGCCGCCCGAGCCGAGCTTGGTGATCTGGGCGATGGCCTCATCGCCCCAGCGCTCGCCGATGTAGGCGAGCAGGGCGTGGCCGAAGCGGTAGGGGAAGATCTGGTAGAAATCCTCGGCGGTGGGGAGCTTACCCTCGAGCGCGGCGTCGCGCAGCCACATCGCCGTATTGGGGTCGATCGGACCGAGCGAGAAGTACTCCGCCATGCCCTCCCCGAACCAGAGCGGCGCGTTCGCCGCGATGATCCCCTGGACGCCGCCGGCCACCTTGCCGCGGGACCAGATGTCGAACTGGAACTGGTGGGTCATCTCGTGCTGCAGGACGTGCTGGTTCTCCTCGTAGGAGCCGGCGAGCGGGAAGATGTTGCGGTGCCGCAGGAAATCGGTGAAGCCGCCGGTGCTCTCGTCGATCTCCCCGCCCGAGGTGTTGGTCTGCTGGAAGTCCGAGTGCGAGGCGTACGCGATGATCGGCTTGCGCTCCTCGAATTGGTGGTTGAGCACCTTCGAGAGCTTGGCATAGGAGCGCTCCGCCATCCGGGCGATGTCGAGCGCCGCCTCCCGCTCGGCGGGGTAGTAGTAGACGTCGAAGTGCTCGGTCTGGATGATCTTGAAATCGAAGCGGCCGTACTGGACTTTGTTGCGGCCGAAATACTGGGCCGACAACGCGGCGGGCAGGCTGGCTGCCAGCAGGGTGCCGAAGACGAGCCGACGGATCATACCGACTTCCTTTCCACTACCGGCGCAAGTCTCGGAGCATCGCTCCAGAGCCGCTCGAGCTGATAGAACGAGCGCGCCTCGGGGTGAAACAGGTGAACCACCACATCTACGAAATCCAGCAGCACCCACCGCCCGGAGGGCAGCCCCTCCACGTGATGTGCTCGGGCGCCCGCCTCTTCCAGCTTGCGGAGCACGGCGTTGGCGATGCCGCGCACATGAGCGTCCGAGGTTCCTGACGCTATCACGAACCAGTCCGTTGCATCATTCAAGCCCCTCAGGTCCAGCGCGATCAGGTCCTTCGCATTCAGGCCATCCGCGGCACGCAGGGCCAGGTCGACGAGCGGGGCCGGCTGCCTCGCTGCGGTCTCGCTGTTCCGCCGCATCACGCGGCGGCACCCCTGGCTTCCGGCCGCAGCGGCGTGCCATCCTCCACCTGCCAACAGATCCCCCACGCCCCGGCGCCAAGGTGGGTGCCGAGCACGCCCGTCGCCAGGGCCACGAAACAGTCCCGCGGCTGGTAGGCGGCGATGAGCGCGTTGCGAACCCGCTCGGCAACTTCGGGGGCCTCGACGTGGGTCACCCCGAAACGTACCGCTTGGGGCCGTGGGGTGAGCTTGCGGTCCACCAGCGCGAGCATCCTGCCGATCACCGCCTCGGAGCCCCGCACCCGATCGACCGGAATCACTCGTCCCGAGTTGTCGAGCCCGAGAATGGGCTTGACGTCGAGCATGCCCGCCAGCCAGGCCCTTCCGCGGGACACCCGCCCCGACCGGATCAGGTTGTCGTAGGTGTCTACGGTGAGCAGGAGACCCGACTGGTTCCGGACCCGCTCCAGCTCCTGTGCGATCGCCGTTGCACTCCAACCTGATTCCGCCAGCTCGGCGCCTCGCAGGGCCAGCAACCCCAGACAAAACGACGCCGCACGACTGTCCACCAACGTGACACGGGAAAGCCCAGCGGCCCTTACCGCCGCTTGAGCCGCCTGGTAGGTGCCCGAGAGCGCAGACCCGAGCAAGACCGCGACGACTTCATCGGCTTCATTCAGAGCCGAGCGGAAGACTCGCACGAAGTCCGCCGGCGTCGGTTGCGACGTAGTTGGGAGCTGCTTTGCCGCGGCCAGGCGCCGGTAGAAATCTTCCGGCCGTATCCCCACCCGATCGTTGTACACCGCGTCCCCGAAAAGGATCTGAAGGGGCACCAACGCGATATGGTGGCGGTCCAATACGGCGTCGGGCAGGTCGGCCGAGGTATCGGTGACGACGGCGACGGGGCGGCGCTCCGGATGTTTCAGGGCCCGGTGCTGCGCCCGCATGTCGTCGGCCTTCGTATACGTGAGATTTCCCCAGCGGCCGGCATAGGTAAAGACGGCCTCCGGGGTATCGGTGTGCACATGGACTTTGAGGATGTCGGCGACGACCGCCACGACCACGGACCCCCCGAACTGATGCAGGGCCGCCCGGGCCTCGTTGGCCGCCGGCAGCTGCAAGCCGCGCACGATGAATTCCGTGCAATACTGGTAGTCCCGTTCGGCCGCCACGTTGACCTCGGCGGCCGGCAGGTTGAGCTCTTCGGAATCGGTCGATGCCGCCGCGAGAATCGGATCCCCCTCGATGAACCGCACCACGCCTTCGAGCATGCGCACGAATCCCTTGCCTCCTGCATCCACGACGCCGGCCTCACGCAGCACGGCGAGCAGCTCCGGGGTCCGCGCCAGGGCTCGCTCGCCATCGGACAGCATGCGCTGCATGAAGACGGAGATGTCGGGGGAATCGGCGGCGGCGCGTTCGGCGGCGGCCGCGGCTTCGCGAGCCACTGTGAGAATGGTGCCTTCCCGCGGCTCGTCGAGCGAGGCGTAGAGCGTGTCCGAGCCGCGGCGGACCGCGGCCGCAATATCGCGCGCGGTGGCACTGGGACGATCGTCGAGCGATTCGGCAAAGCCCAGGAGGAACTGGGCGAGCATCATCCCGGAGTTGCCTCGCGCGCCGAGCACCGCTCCGCGCGCCATGGTCCGCACGGTCTCGCCCAGCGACGCGTCCCCCAGCGCCCGGCAGGCATCGGCCACCGCGCGCAGGGTCAGGCTGAAATTGGTTCCGGTGTCGCCGTCGGGGACCGGGAAGACGTTGAGGCGATTGATCTCATCCCGTCCCGCCGTCACCCAGTCGGCCGCGGCGTAGACGGCGCGGGCCAGCCGGGGGCCGTCGACGTAGGCGATGGCGATCGCCATCGAAGGGCTAGGCTGGCACGACGATGACGCGAATGGCCGTCTGGACCTCCGAGTGCAGCCGTACCGCCACGTTGTGCTCCCCCAGCTGTTTGATGGGATGGGGCAGGTCGATCTTGCGCTTGTCGACGGGATGGCCAGCCTTCTCCAGCGCGTCGGCGATGTCCTGGGTCGTCACCGAGCCGAAAAGCCGCTCGCCCTCGCCCGCCTTCGCCGGGATCGTGACGGTCACGCTGCCGAGCGTGGCCGCGGCCTGCTCAGCCCGGCCGCGCTCTTCGGCCGCCCGCGCGGTCCGGGCGCGGGTTTCGGCGGCGATGCGCTGCTTGTTGCCCTCGGTCGCCTCGTAGGCCAGGCCACGCGGCAACAGAAAATTGCGCGCATAACCCGGCTTCACCCGGACCAGCGCCCCCGACTTGCCGAGCGACTGGACGTCTTCCCGCAGAATCACTTCCATCATTGAGAGCTTCCTCCAGATGCCTGGGGCGTCAGCCGCCCCCGAATATCCAGCCAGGTATCCGCCAGGCCAAGGGCGAGGCACACACCCAGGGTAAGCGGGAACAACAGGATGGCCATCACACTCACCAGCACCTTGAACCCGACGGGACCCGGGCTCAGGATCGCCACCGCGACCGCGAGGCCCCGCATGGCGTACAACCCCATCCAGAGAATCAGCAGGTTTTCGGCGACTGCCTTCGCCTCGGCGGGAAGCGGAAGCACCAGCGCGGCGAGCGTAAAGATAGCACCCCAGACGAGCTGGTCATTGAAGCGAAAACGCCGGAACGGAGCCGGGGGCTGCCCCAGCGGCTGGGAAGCGATGCGGCGGTGCCAGCCCCACGCCAGCAGAACGCCCGCCAGCCCTTCCAGCATGAGGATGCCGGGCATCGCCCGGGCCAGGTCGGGGGCGGAGTCGATAAACGGCTGCAGGACAGTCTGCAGGTCGCTGCGGCCCGTCGTCGATCCGGGCGCGGGCAGCATCGCCTGGTAGCCGTCGCGCAGCATCGTGGTAAAGCTCTGCTGGACCGCGTCCCAGGTGACGCCGCGACTCCACTCCCAGCCGCCGATGGCGAGCGTGGTGATGAGCACCGCCAGGAGCGCGCGCCCGAAGACCGGCGACTGCGAGCGGACGCTCAGGACGAGAAACACCGCCGCCAGAAGTAACGCGCTGGCCCACATGATCTCGACCGGCAGACTGCGCGAGCCCTGCAGCGCGAGTCCAGTGCCGGTTCCCGCGACCACCAGCCAGAGCAGCTCGCGCAGGGTGCGCGGTCGAGAAAACAGGGTCAGCAGGACGAATGGAGCCAGCAAGAAAAGTGGCGTTTGCGCCAGCAACAGAAACGCCGCCAGCGCCACCACGGCTCCGAAGCTCACGCGGCGCCCCGGCCGGGGCGCCGCCGGAAAATCCATCAGCTGTTGTAGCCCTTGATATAGGGCAACAGGGCGAGATAGCGGGCCCGCTTGATGGCGACCGCGAGCTGCCGCTGATGGCGTGCCGACACACCGGACAACCGGCGCGGAAGAATCTTCCCACGCTCCGTGAGGAAGCGACTCAGCAGCTTGTCGTCCTTGTAGTCGACGATCCGGATGCGAAGCTCGGCGATCGGATCGCCCTTCTTGGCGCGGCTCACTCTTCCTCCTCGTAGTCGGCCTTCACTGGCGCCGCCTGTGCCGGCGTCGGCGGCTCGTCGTTGAGCACGACGAGGTGTCGGATCACTCCTTCATCGAGCTTGATCGCACGCTCGAACTCGGGGAGCGCGGCCGGCTCCGCATCGAAATTCGCCACGACGTAATAGCCGGTGTCGTGCCGCCTGATGGGATAGGCCAGGGTCCGCTTGCCCCAATGGTTGAACTGGGGCTCGTTGCCGGACACCTGCACCAGCGTCTGAAAGTGGGCGAGTTTCTGCTTGATGGTCTCTTCGTCCAGCGCGGGATCGAAGATGTAGACCACCTCGTACGGGTTGGCCATGTCACCGTCCTTTGGTCTATGCGCCCGGGACCTGGTGTGGGAGCCGGGAGGAAGAATTTTGGAGGCCGCAATATAGCCTCTAGTATTCCCGGATGCGACTC
>CAYNNS010000078.1:0-12111 GCA_964398345.1 uncultured Gemmatimonas sp.
CGGCGGCCACCCGCCGCTGAAACTCGGTGCGATCGAGAAAGTGATAGTGCACCCCTTCGACTTCGTCGCCGCGCATCGCACGGGTCGTCGCCGAAACCGAGTAGCGGACATCTTCGCGCGCCTCGAGCAAATGCCGCGCGATCGTGGACTTCCCGCCCCCGGAGGGCGAGGAGAGCACGAGCAGGAACGGGGCTACTCCAAGTTCTCGAGCTGTTCCCGGAATCGCTCCAGCTCTCCCTTCATCGTGACGACCGCGTGCTGTATGGCGGTGTCATTGGCCTTGGAGCCGATCGTGTTGATCTCCCTGCCGATTTCCTGAGCCAGAAATCCGAGCTGTTTGCCCACCGGCCCGGCGCTCCGCAGGGTGGTTTCACTCGCGCAGAGATGCGCGCGCAGCCGCACCAGCTCCTCGGTGATGTCGAGCCGCTCCGCATGAAACGCGATCTCGTGCGCCAGGCGCTGCTCGTCCACCGCGTGCCCGTCGAGCAGGTCGGCGACGACCTTGCGTACCCGATCGCGCTCCCGGACCAGCCGCTCCGGGGCCAGCGCGGCGATTCGGTCCGCTTCGGTCGCCAGCACGGCGAGCCTGGCGTGCAGCTCGTCCGCGAGCAAGCCTCCCTCTTTGAGCCGTGCGTCGCGACACATCTTCGTCGCGGTGGCCACGACCGGCTCGAGCTCGGTCCATTCCGCGGAACTGCCGTTGCTGCCGGAGGCGATGAACACCTCGGGTTGCCGCGCGAGGAGATCGAGGGGGATCTCTCCGCTCAGCCCCGCCGCTTCCTGCAGGGCGCGCAGCCGCTGGGCAGCTTCTCTCACCCGCTCGGCGTTGACGCCAGCCGCGAGCTGCGATTCCGGAGCGCTGATCCAGCGAACGCTCACCGCCACATGGCCGCGCTCGAAATCCCGCTTGAGCCGCTCGCGCAGCTCGCTCTCGAAGGCAGCCAGGTCGCCGGGCAGCTTCGCCGCGAGGTTGAAGAAGCGATGGTTGACGCTGCGGATTTCGACGCGGAGCCTGCCTCCGGCAACATCCCCATCAGCCTCACCGAAACCCGTCATGCTGAGCGGCATAGCCTTGAATCTTAACGGTTTACGGGGTTAGTTGGCAAACTCCCAGCGCACTCCAAAGGTCTGCCCGAACTTCTCGACGGGGAGTCCGGGCACGTACACCTTGTCGGTGCCCCGCATGTTGTAGAGGTCGTAGTACGCGGTGAAGCTGCCGATCTGGATTCCCAGATACCCACGCAGGAAGGTCGCGGGGGGAAGGCTGAGCTTGGTGGCAGCGCTGTCCTTCGCTGCACCGAGCACCCCGGCGCCCCAGTGCTCGAGACTCACCTGCATCTTCAGGTTGAAGATTCCGCTCTTGTACGTGGGCAGGAACTTGCTCTGGATGGTGGCGTTCACCAGCAGGTGTTTCGGTGGCTGGCCTTCGGGATGGCCGGTGCGCGGCGTATTGTACCAGCCGCTCACGCTCAGCCACTGGCGCGGTGAGATCCGTCCGCTGAGGGTCAGCCAGTCGGTCCGGCTCGTCGGCGCGATGCGCGCCAGGCCCGGGTATTGTGCGTAACCCGCCGGCTGGAACCCGGCATTGGTGGTGAAGGTCCCCTCGAGGTCCGCGACCCTGCCCTGCCACGCCAGGCTCACACTCCGGTCGTCCACGTCCTGAGACTGGTTGCCGAGAATCGCGGGCAGATCCACTGCTTTGCCTTTGCGCCACACGGCGTTGGCCCAGAAGCCCAGCGGCAGCGCGAGGCCTCCGCGCGCCGTGAGCCAGCCGCTGCTCCGGGAGGCCTCGTGGCGCTGGTAGACCCCTTCGACGCTGAGCGTAACCCGTGACAGCGGGCTGACCGCACCGCGTACCCTGACGTCCAGCGGCGTCCAGGTGGACCGCCAGAAGAGGGACGCGTCCAGGCTCGCGAGCGGCAAGCGGTAACTCGCGATGGCGCCGAGCTGGGAGATACCCTGATGATGCTTGTCGACGGTCCGCACCGTGTCCTTGATGGCCTGGCCGAGCGAGTCGTGCATCACATGACCGAGCGAATCGAGCTTGTCGCGGATGCTGAGCGTCGTGTCTTTCTCGACCTCATCGGTGTAACTGCTGCGGCTCGCGATCAGATCGAGGCGCGGCCCGAGTCCATTGGACCGCGGCGCGTACCAGGTGCGGCCGATCAGGTCGATGCGTGAGCCATGCCGCGTTTCACTCAGTACCGCCGTGCCGCTCCTGACCGAGTCGCGGTCCGGTCCGTTGCGGAAAAACTGCAGCTCCGCCCCGGCATGGGTGCTTCTCACGTAATCCAGTCGGACCCACGCCTGGGTATTGGAGTAGGCTCCGGTTGAGCCCGCGCGGACTGGGACCCCAAAATGGTCGAAGGCGAGGGTGACCCCCGGGCCCTTCGAGCTGCGCTTTTCGAGCTGGCCCTGATACCGCTCGATATGCAGAGCGCCGGTGGAGATTCCGATCCTGCTGTACGGCGCGTTACGGTCGTTGTGACGGGTGAAGAGCGACACCACGAGCTGACCCGGAAGCCGGTCGATCTCGATGCGGTCGATGAAGCTGAGCGGCAGCACCGATGGATCCACCATCAGGCTGTCCTGTCCGAGCGGCCAGTACGGCATGCCGTCCAGGCGGTAACTGACCGCGGCAGCCCCGTGAGCCTGGTAGGCCGGCAGCTCGGGGCGGCCGGCCCAGCCGCCGCGCAGCAGGAAGACGCCGGGGACGCGGGTTAGCAGATCGCTCACCGTTTCGGCGCCGTACCAGACGATCGAGTCGCGATCGAGGACGATCCGCGTGCGGGGAGGCAGCAGACTCGCGGCCCCGATGCGTGGCGCGGTGGGGATCAGCTGTTTCGCCTCCGCTTGGGCTTTGAGAAACAGCGCGGTGTAGTCGGTGGTATCGGCCCGCCGGACGGAATCGGCGCGCGTCGTATCGACGACCTGGGCGTGGAGTCGGATTGTCCCCGCGGCGAGGCAGAGCGCCGCCGCGACCGAGATGCGGTTCACACCCGGGCGAGAAGAAACTCGCTGAAGAGCCGGACCCCCATCCCCGTCGGCCCCTTCACCATCGCCGCGTCTTCCCGTTCGGTGTAGGCCGTACCGGCGATGTCGAGGTGTGCCCACGGGAAACTCTCGGCGAATTCACGCAGGAACCAGCCGGCGGTGATGCTCCCCGCGGCCCGGCCGCCGGTGTTCTTGACGTCGGCGATGTCCGACTTGTTGAGCTCACGGTACTCGTCCCAGAGCGGCAGCTCCCAGATCCGTTCGTGGGCGCGCTGTCCCGCGGCGATGAGATCGCGAATCAGCGCCGCATCCGTCCCCATGAGACCCGCCGCGGTGTGCCCGAGACCGATCGTGATCGCGCCGGTCAGCGTGGCGATGTCCACGACGCAGGAGGGGTTGTAGCGCCTGGCCCACGAGAGCGCGTCGGCCAGGAGCAGGCGGCCCTCGGCGTCGGTATTCACGATCTCGATGAATTTGCCGAGGTGACTCTTGACGACATCGCCGGGTTTGATGGCGCTCGCCGAAGGCATGTTTTCCGCCGAGGGAACCAGGCCGATTACCCGCAGCTTGGGGCGCAGCTGCCCGAGCATCTCGAAGGTTCCCAGCACTGCGGCCGCTCCGGACATGTCATACTTCATGTCCTCCATGCCCTGCGCCGGCTTGATGGAGATTCCACCGGTATCGAACGACACACCCTTGCCGATCAGCACCACGGGAGGACCCTCGGCCCCGGCGTACTCCAGCGCAATGAAGCGCGGATCCTCCACGCTCCCCTGCGCGACCGCCAGCAGCGCTCCCATCCCCTCGCTGGTGATTCCCGCCTTGTCCAAGACGGTGAGCTTGTGCCCGTGGCGTTTGGCCAGCTCCGTGGCGGCATCCGCGAGCTTGCGCGGCGGCAGGTGGTTACCCGGCAGGACCTGAAGACCACGACAGAGGAGGTGTCCCGCGGCAACCGCAGCCCCGATGCGCAGTCCCTCCTTGACCTCGTCGGTGTGTTGCGGTGCGAGCAGCTCCATGCGCTCGAACGGCGACTTTGGTTCCTCGGGAGGCTGCTTCAGCTCGGCGAAGTGCCACGCCCCCATGGCAACGCCCTCCGGGACGAGCTGCCCAACGTCGCGCGCGGATAACGTGCCCTGGGCTTCGGGCGTCACGAAGATCGCGGCACTCGAGAGGCCGAGGCTCCGGGCACGCTTGGCACCGACAGCCGCTGCGCGCCGCACCGCGGTGCGGCGCTCTTCGGAGGCGCCGGTGCCCACCAGCAACAGTCGAGGCCGCGGGCCTTCGGGATAGAGCAACACGGTCTCGTCTTTTTTCCCGACGAAGTCGCCCGCGGCGTAGCAGCGGGAGATCGCTCCCTGGCTCGCTTGATCGAGAGCCGAGAGTGCATTGGACCGGGTGCCCTGAGCGACCACGATGACCAGGAGCGGCGCGGCGTGCGCCTCGGGCGTGGCTGCTGTGACCTTGGTCTCGAACGTCATGGACAGGAGAGCCTGCGAAGATCGCACAAGCTAACCCTCTCCCGACCAAAAGAGAACGTGCGATGCGGCTTAGGGATAGAAGCGGGATGCCCGAGGCGAGAGTCGAACTCGCACGGGGTTGCCCCCGGCGGATTTTGAGTCCGCTGCGTCTGCCATTCCGCCACTCGGGCGCGGGGGAAAAGCTAGCGGGCTACGGCCTCGGGCGCCTGCTGGCAGGCGCCAACCCTGGATTGAGCGCCCGGCCCTGCTGGAGTTCCAGGGCTCGCTGCATCAGCCGGTCACGCAGCATGAGATACTGGCCGCGCTGCACGGGGTTGAGAATACTGGACAGCTCGCGCATCTCGTCCTTGAACGTTTGCGCGTACGCGACCCGGTGGTTGGTGAGCGCTTCGACGAGCTTGGCGACGCTGTCCGAGTTGGCGGCGACTCCAGGTCGCAGCTGGAAGGCGAGCGCCAAACGCAGCTTTCGCTCTTCCTGCTCCATCTCGCGGCGCCGCGCGGTGATCGTCGCCATGGCAACCCGCATGCGGGACGCCTGGTCGTCGGTGAGGCCGAGCTCCTCCCGGATCCGCTGACCGAACCGCTGCTCGATCTGCAACCGGAGTCGCTCGGCGAGGCGCGGATCGGGTTGCAGCGTGTCTTGCGCCCGGAGTCTGGGGGTGACGCTGAGAGCGGCGAGTATCGGCAGGACCAGAAGTCGCATCAGCCCTCCAGGGAGCGGAGCAGCCGCTCGAGGGACCTGGCGTCGAGGCCGTCGAGCGAAGGGGACTCGGGATGAGCAGTCATCGAGACGGGCGGCGGCAGGCTTTCGAGCACCGCCTCGAGCTCCGGAATCGTGAGCTCATCGAGCTCGTGCAACACGCTGGCCGCCGGAGCAGTGACCTCCGCAGAGTCGGGCGGGCTCTCACCGCCGGGCAGGCTCAGCTTGACCACGAGCAGGATGACGGCAGCCGCGGCAAGCCCCACGACCCAGTGGCGACGGTGCAAGGGACGCTCGGCCACAGCCGGAGCCGTCGCCAGGCGGGCGAGGACGGTCTTCGCCAGCTGGGCCTCATCCAGGTGTTCCACTGCGTGCTCCCCGAGCCTGGCAGCCTGGCGGAGCAGTTCCTCCTCGGTCATTCCATCATCTCCTTGAGTCGCTTCACCGCATGATGGTAGTGCACCCGGGCCGCGCCCGGCGTCGTGCCCAATGCGGCGCAAATCTCTTCGTATTCCATGCCCTGCTGCGCCCGCAGCAGGAACACCTCGCGCTGGAGCCTCGGGAGCCGGCGCAACCCATCGCGCAGCCGCTGCTCCATTTCACTCGCCCCGGCCTCACCCTCTGGATCCGAGCTGGCCGTGACGTCCGCATCTTCGATGGGGAGAACGATCCGGCCACCTTCCCTGCGGTACAGGTCTTTACGCAGGTTCGCACCGATCCGGAAGAGCCAACTTCGAAAGCTCGCTTCTCCGCGCCAGCTTTGCAGCGCCCGGAACGCCCGGAAGAAGGTCTCCTGAATCAGATCCTCGACCGACGCCGGCGGGGCCCCAGCTCCGTAGAGGTAGCGTCCCAGCGCCCTGGCGTGCCGCGTGACGAGCACGGTCGCGGCCCGCTCGTCCCCTGACCGATAGGCGGCGACGAGCGCGGCGTCGGACGGAAGAGACTCGTCGCTCAGCGCGTGCATCGGTCGAGCGGAGGACGCAAACTCAAGTCCGACGTTAAGTTGGCACGCATGTCACCCACACGCTCAACCCAATGACTCTCGACGCAATGCCCAGTTGTGGATCCACCACTGATCTTTATGCGCCACCGCGACTTAGCCGATAACAAGTCGAGTGACTTCTAAACAATGACCGCCAAACGACCCACAATCGTAGCTCACCGCGGGGCTTCGGGGCATCGCTGTGAGAACAGCCTGGAAGCCTTTCTCGAGGCGCGCCGGCTTGGCGCCGATGGAGTCGAGCTGGACGTCCACACCACCCGGGACGGCGCACTCGTGGTGCACCACGATCCCGACCTGCCCGGCCTGGGAAGCATTGTGGACCTCGAGCTCGTGCAGGTCCGGCATCATCGGCTGGCGAACGGAGAACCGATTCCCGACCTCGCGGCCGCACTCGCTGTGCTCTCCGGGATGGAGGTCTGGATCGAGCTCAAGACCCTGCCTCCTCCTGCCGATGCCGAGCTCCTCAGCACGATCGACGCGGCGCCCAGTCCCTTGACCTGCGCGGTGCACAGCTTCGATCACCGCATCATCGCGCGAATCGGGGCCCAGCGTCCCCAGCTGCGGCGGGGCATCCTGTCTGCCTCTTATCCGGTGGACCCTATCGTTCAGCTCGAGAGGGCTGGGGCAAACACTTTGTGGCAGGAATGGCATCTAATCGACACGCAACTCGCCGAAGGCCTTCACCGGAGGGGGGCCCAGCTGATCGCCTGGACGGTCAACAATTCCGCCGTCGCTCATCGCCTCACCGGACTCGGGGTTGACGGGCTATGCGGGAACTTCCCCGAACGGCTCGGCTAGCCCACTTTCCTCGCCATCATCCAAAGGCCCGCATCGATGCAGCAATTCCGCTGGAAGCGTCTCCCCCGCGTGGGTGTCATCCCATTCGTCTGGGTAGCGTCCCTGACGGCGCAGGAACCGGCCCGGATCAACCTGGAGAGCTACGCGCTGCCCAATGGGCTCCAGGTGATCCTCGCGCCCGACCACTCGTCCCAGGTCGTCGCCGTCGACGTCTGGTATCACGTCGGTTCCCGCGATGAAGTCCGCGGGAGAACCGGCTTCGCCCACCTCTTCGAGCACATGATGTTTCAGGGTTCGGAGCACGTGAAGAAAGCCGAGCATTTTCAGCTGATCGAGCGTGCCGGCGGGTCGACGAACGGCAGCACGGCCGAAGACCGCACGAACTTCTACGAGTCGCTGCCGTCGAACCGGCTCAACCTGGGTCTCTGGCTCGAAGCCGACCGGATGCGTTCCCTCGCGGTGACCGACTCCAACTTTTCGAATCAGCGAGAGGCGGTGAAGGAAGAGCGGCGGCTCCGGGTCGACAACCAACCCTACGCCAGCGCCATCTTCGAGGGCATGTATGCCCTGGCGGACAGCGCCAGCTGCTTCCCCTACGCCCACTCGATCATCGGCTCGATGGGCGATCTGAATGCGGCCAAGACTCCGGACGTCAAGGCGTTCTTCGACCTCTACTACGCCCCGAACAACGCCACGCTCACCGTGACCGGCGATTTCGACCCCGCCACGACGAAGCGGCTGATCGAGCGGTATTTCGGCGGGATCCCCCGCGGCAAGGAATCGCCCGCGATCGGCTGCGAAAGCAAGGTCGGCTCGGGCGCGATCCGCAGGCGCTGGCCCGACTCGAAAGCCAACCTCCCTGGCGTGTTACTGGCCTATCGGGTGCCGGAATACCGCCATGCCGACATGCCGGCCATCGACCTGCTCACTACGATTCTGGGCCAGGGCGAGAGCTCGCGCATCAACAATTCCGTGGTACGGCAAAAGAAGCTGGCCCAATTCGCCATCGTGCTCTCCAATCCCGCGAGCCCGCGGCGGGGGCCGGGAGTACTCCTCGCGCTCGGGATCGCCAATCAGGGCGTGGTGACGGACACGCTGGAGGCCGCGCTCGCCGCGGAGTTCGCCAGGGTGGTACAGGATGGCGTGACGGAGGCGGAGCTCACCAAGGCGAAGAATGCCTACCGTACCCAGCTGATCACCCAGCAGCAGCTGGCGCTCGCCAAAGCCGAAGCGCTGCAGTCGGCCAATCTTTTCCTCGGAGACCCGGAGGCCGTGAACAGCAACTGGCGACGGTATCTCGCGGTCACGGTCGCCGATATCAAGCGGGTAGCGGCTACCTATTTCCGCCCCGAGAACTCGCTCGAGCTGCTGATCACGCCGGGAGCCGGCCAATGACGCGATCCCAATGCACGGCTCTGTGCCGCCTCGCCGCGCTTGCGGTTCCCGCGACACTGCGTGCGCAGGAGTATCCCAAAACACCACCCGCACCGGCCGCCCTCGTGCCCGCGCCGTTCCCTCCCTTCCGGGAAGCGGTGCTGGCGAACGGCCTGCGCGTGTTAGTGGTCGAGAGCCACAAGCAGCCCATCGTGTCGCTTTCGCTGAGTTTCCCGGCCGGGTCGATCCGCGACCCCAACGGAAAAGAGGGTCTCGCCGACATGGTGGCCGGCCTGCTCACCAAGGGCACGGGAAGCCGGAGCGCCGAGCAGGTAGCCGAAGCGATCGAGAGCGCGGGAGGCTCGTTGAGCGCGTCGGCCGGCCCCGACTTCCTGGCGGTCGATGCCACCGTGCTGACTCCGAGTTTGCCCCTGGCCTTCGAGCTGATGGGGGACGCGCTGCTCCGCCCCGCCTTCCCCGACAAGGAGCTGGAGCTGCTCCGGACCCAGACGCTCTCCGGGCTCCAGGTGGCGCTGACCCAGCCCGACGAAATTGCCGACCGCGCCTTCCGGCGCGCGCTGTACGGGCCGCAGCCCTACGGGCGCAGCGCGTCCCCGGCGAGCGTGCGCGCCATTTCGCGCGCGGACGTCGTCGCGTTCCAGCAAGCCCGGCTGCGGCCCGGCGGAGCCCTGCTCGTGGTCGCGGGAGACGTGAAGCCCGCCGAGATCCAGGCCATGGCGGCGCGGACGTTCGCGCGCTGGACCGGCGCCGCGCCGCAGTCGCCTCCGGCCGTGGCGCCGGCCCCGAGGGCGCGTACCGAGCTGATCCTGGTGCACCGTCCCGGCTCGGTGCAATCCAACATCCTCGCGGGCAACCTGAGTTTCCTGCCCAACGACCCACGGATCTATTCCGCAGCCGTGGTCGACCAGGTGCTGGGCGGGGGCGCGATGAGCCGCCTGTTCATGATTCTGCGGGAACAGAAGAGCTGGACCTACGGCGCCTACGCCCGGTACGCACGCCGCAAGGGGATCGGATTCTTCGAGGCCAGCACCGAGGTGCGCACCGAAGTCACCGATTCGGCGCTCCGTGAGCTGGTCCATCAGCTGGAACGGATCCGGACCGAAACTATCGCAGGGGAAGAGCTCGAGGCCGGCAAGGGCGCCCTCACCGGGCGCTATCCGCTCTCGATCGAGACCGCGGACCAGGTGGCGAGCGCGGTTGCCACCGCGCGACTCTACGGGCTCCCCGCGGACTACGTGCAGAGCTATCGGGTGAAAATCGGAGCGGTGACGGCGGCGCAGGCGCAGAGCACGGCCCGAACCACCATCGCACCGGACCACATGGTGATCGTGGTGGTCGGAGACGGCGCCAAGATTTACGCCAAGATCAAGGACGTGGCACCGGTCACCCTCGTCGATGTCGAGGGCAAGCCGCTTTCAGCCGAGGATCTCGCACCCAGAACCGCGGCGCTCGAGCTCGATCTTGCCACGCTGGTGCCACGCCGCGACAGCTTCACCATCTCCTTCCAGGGGAATGCCATCGGTTGGCAGCGAGGCGTGCTGGAGCAGACCCCCGCAGGTTTTCGTTACACGGAGGACACCCGGCTCGCCGCCTTCGTCAACCAGACGACGGTGCTGGAGCTGGACAAGTCCGGGGCCATGCGCAGCCTCAAGCAGACCGGGAAGGTGCAAGGCCAGGACGTCGCTATCGACGTGAGCTACGAAGGCGGCCGCGCCAGGGGTGCCGCGAAGACACCCGGACCGGATCGCCAGATCAAGACCGTGACCCTCGATACGACGTTTGCGGCCGGGACCCTCGATGACAACGCCGTACAGGCCCTGCTCCCGGCGTTGCACTGGGCACCCGGGGCCAAATGGACAATGAGCGTGTTCAGCGCCGGACAGGGCGAGCTGAAGCCGTGGACCCTGAGCGTCACCGGGACCGAGCCGGTCAAGCTGGGCGCCAGGAGCGTCGACGCCTACCGCGCCGAGCTGAGCGGGGGCACCAGCCCGTTGCAGCTCTGGGTGAGTACCACCGCCCCGTACCAGCTGCTCAAGGTGGCGCTGGTGGGGCAGCCGGTCGAATTCCTCCGCGCGCCCTGAGCGCGCACCACGAACCCGCAAGCCAAGGAGTCCGGATGTCCCACCGGTTTGCTGGACCTTACCTCGGCGTCGTGCTCGCCGCGTGCGCGCACGCGGGAGCCCAGGCTCCGGTCACGCCACCCGCGCCGACCCCAGCACCAGCGCCCGCCCCCGCTGCGGCGGCGCCCTTCACCGACACGCTGAGCTCGGACCGCCCACAGTATCCCTCGACATACCGGCGCCGGCCTAACCCGCCGGTCCTGATCCGCAACGCGACTGTCCTGACCGCGGCGGGCCAGGAGCTCCCGAACGCCTCGGTGCTCTTCCGCGACGGCAAAGTGGTGGCGGTCGGGACCAGCCTGCAGTCCCCCGGCGACGCCCAGGTCATCGATGGGACCGGAAAGTTCGTGACGCCCGGCATCATCGATACCCACAGCCACCTCGGGGTCTACTCCGCGCCCGGCACCTTTGCCGAGAGCGACGGCAACGAGGCCACCAACCCGGTGACCGCCGAGGTCTGGGCCGAGCACTCGATCTGGCCGCAGGATCCGCAGATCCCCCTCGCGATCGCCGGAGGGGTGACGGTCATGCAGGTCCTGCCGGGGTCCGCCAACCTGATCGGCGGCCGCTCCGCGACGGTGCGGCTGGTTCCGGCCCGCACCGTTCAGGAAATGAAATTTCCCGGGGCTCCCTATGGTCTCAAGATGGCGTGCGGAGAGAATCCCAAGCGCGTGTACCAGAACCGCGGGCCGTCCACGCGCATGGGAAACATGGCGGGCTATCGCGCCGCCTTCATCCAGGCCGAGCAGTACCGCGCACGCTGGGACAAGTGGCTCAAAGACCGCAAGGGTGATCCGCCGGGCCGCGACCTTCGGATGGAGACGCTGGCGGGCGTGCTGCGCGGTGAGATCTCGGTCCAGAACCATTGTTACCGCGCCGACGAAATGGCCCAGATGCTCGACCTGGCGAAAGAGTTCGGCTTCAAGATCCGTTCGTTCCACCATGCCATCGAGGCCTACAAGATCGCCGACCTGCTCGCCGCCAACGAAACAGCGGCGTCGGTCTGGTCCGACTGGGGCGGCTTCAAGATGGAGGCCTTCGACGAGATTCTCGAAAACGCCGCCTTGATCACCCAGGCCGGCGCCCGGGCCGTCATCCACACCGACAGCCCCGACGGCATTCAGCGCATGAACCAGGATATGGCGAAGGCGTACTACGCCGGTCTGCGCGCCGGGATTACCCTCACCCGCGACCAGGCGTTCCGCTGGATCACGGCGAACCCGGCGTGGGTCCTGGGCATCGATCAATGGACCGGCACCCTCGAGGCGGGCAAGATGGCCGACGTGGTGTTGTGGTCGGGCGATCCGTTTTCGGTGTACTCGAAGGTCGAGAAGGTCTGGAACGAAGGCTGGCTGGTGTTCGACCGGCTGGATCCCAAGCATCAGTACAAGACCGACTTCAACATCGGGCTGACCGCGCCGGGGGTGGGCCAATGAGCCAGCAGCTATCGGCTGTCAGAGGGGCCGCCTTCTTCGCCCTGCTCGTGCCGTTCGCCCCGCTGCGCGCCCAGACCATCGCGATTACCGGCGGCCCCGTGTACCCGGTCCCGGGACCGAAACTCCCCAACGCCCCCCTACTCAGTCGCGACGGCAAGATTGTCGCCGGCACGTACCGCGTTCCCCC
>CAYNNS010000079.1:0-12055 GCA_964398345.1 uncultured Gemmatimonas sp.
GAAGCCCGCCGCCGCGCCCAGCTCCAGTTCGGCGCCCGCGAGCACTGGAAGGACGAAGCCCGCGCCGAGTTCAAGCGCCCCTTCTTCTCCGACCTGCGGAAAGACTTCCGCCACGGCCTGCGCGCCCTCCGCCGCCACAAGGGCTTCGCCTTCACGGTGACGTTGACCCTCGGGCTCGGCATCGGCGCCAGCACGGCGATCTTCTCGGTGGTCAACGCCGTGTTACTCAGGCCCCTGCCTTACGCCGACGCCGGCCGGCTGACGCTCATCTGGGGCGACATGCGCGCCCGCCACGTCAGTGATTTCCCCTTCGCGCCCTTCGCCTACCGCGAGCTCAAGAACAACAGCCCCGCGTTCCAGGACATCGGCGCCGTCACGCCCTTCAACGCGCCGTTCCAGGTTCAGGGCGAGGAGCCCGAGCAGGTCAAAGGACTGGGCGTCACCCAGAATCTCCTGCCGATCCTGGGCGTCAGGGCGATCGCGGGTCGCGACTTCACCGACGAGGACGCGGTGGCACCGCCTCCTCCGCCCCAACCAGCCCCCGGAGCGGCGGCTCCCACCACTCCTCCCCCGACTCCTCCTCCCGCCATGCTCATGCTGAGCTACGGCTTCTGGCAGCGCCGCTTCGGCGGCGACAAGGCCGTGTTAGGCAAGACCGTCGCCTTCGGCGGCGCCCAGGGCCAGATCGTGGGCGTGCTGCCCCCCGACTTCGAGCTGCTCTTTCCGCCCAACACCAACATGGAGTCGCACCCCGACGTCGTGGTCTGCCAGCGCATCGACTACGAGCGCTCCAGCCGGCTCAACGTGTTCATGCGACTGGTCGGCCGCCTCAAGCCCGGCGCCACGTTGGTCCAGGCCCGCGCCCAGGCCGAGCGCGCCGCCGCGAGCCTGCGCGACCAGGAGCAGATCTTCAAGACCGCCGACATCCACTATCGCGTCGAGCCGATGCACGAGGACCTCGTCGCCGAGGTCCGCCCCGCGATCCTCGCCCTGATGGGCGCCGTGGTTTTCGTGCTGCTGATCGCCTGCGCCAACGTCGCCAACCTGCTGTTGGTCCGCACCGCCGCGCGCGAGCAGGCGCTCGCCGTCCGCGCCGCCCTCGGCGGCTCCGCCTGGCGCATCGTCCGCCAGCTGTTCTCCGAGAGCCTGGTGCTCGCGGTGAGCGGTGCCGTGTTAGGGCTCGGCCTCGCCTGGGCCGGCATCCGGGCCCTCGTCGCCCAGGCGCCCGCCAACCTGCCGCGCCTGAGCGACGTCCGGATCGACACCACCGTGTTAGGCTGGGTGACCCTCGCCGCCGCCGTCTCCGCGCTGCTCTTCGGCATGCTGCCCGCGCTGCGCGCCGCCCGCCCCGACTTGGCCGACGTGCTGCGCCGCGCCAGCCGAGCCGCCGGCCTCGCCGGCGGCTCCCTGCTCCGCCAGGGGGTCGTGATCGCCGAGGTCGCCCTCTCCTTTGTCCTGCTGATCGGGGGCGGGCTCATGGTGCGGAGCTTCAGCGCCCTCGCCCACACCAACCCTGGCTTCGACCCCAAAGGTCTGCTCACCTTCTCCTTCGGGCTCTTCGGCCGCACCCCCGAGGAGCGCGCCGCGCAGATCCGCGAGATGAAACAACAGCTCGAAGGGCTGCCCGGCGTCAAGGCGGTGACCGGGGTGTTCCCCCTGCCGCTCGACGGCAACCTGATCAACAGCCGCTGGGGCAAGGAGGAGGCCGCCGCCGACCCCTCCAAGTTCCAGCAGGCCAACGTCCACATCGTGCTGCCGGGTTACTTCGAGACCATGGGGACCCGGCTGCTCGCCGGCCGCAGCTTCACCGAAGCCGACAACGTCCGTACGTCCACCGCCATCATCGTCGACGAGCTGCTCGCGAAGCACGCCTTTCCCAATGAATCCGCCGTGGGCAAACGCCTCTTCGTCCGCTCCAGAGGACAGACCGCCGAGTGGCTCGACATCGTCGGCGTGGTGGAGCACGAGCGCCACGACGGCATGATCACCGAGGGCCGCATGGCCATCTTCTTCACCGACGGCTTCTTCGGCCCGGGCGCCATCGGCACCTGGGTGCTGCGCCAGAATTGCGCGGGCCGCGGTACCTGTCACCCGGTGGACCTTGCCGCGCCGGCGCGCGCCGTGGTGCGGAAGCTCGAGCCCCGCAGTCCCTTCGCGCTGGTGCGGCCGATGCAGGAGCTGGTCGACCACGCCATGACCGGCACCCGCTTCGCGCTGGCGCTGATCGCGGTGTTCGCGCTGATCGCCGCGGTGCTGGCGTCGATCGGGCTGTACGGCGTGTTAGCCACCGCCGTCCGCCAGCGCACCGCCGAGATCGGGGTGCGGGTCGCCTTCGGCGCCAGCGCGGGGAGCATTCTCGGCCGCGTGCTCGCCGACGGGATGAAGCTCTGCGGCATCGGACTCTTCGTGGGGCTGCTCGCGGCGCTCTGGCTCACCAAGGCCATGAAGACCATGCTGGTGCAGACCGCGCCCACGGATCTCCCGACGTATGGGGTGATGGCGGTGCTGTTCCTGGCGATCGGTGTCGCGGCGTGCCTGATCCCCGCCAAGCGCGCCGCGAGCCTGGATCCGATGGAGGCGCTGCGGACGGAGTAAGTTGGATGGGAGAACGGCGAACGGCGAACGGCGAACTGGACCTACCCAACCTCGCTGACCAGCTGGCAAGGCGGGTCCCGTTCGCTGTTCGCCGTTCGCTGTTCGCGCTGGTCATCTGTGGATCTCGTTATGGTCCGGGAGGCTGCGTGGTTTGGACCCGCCGGGAGTTTCTTGGCCTCGTCGCCGCGGCGGGGGCGAGCGCTTGCGGGCTCGTCTCCGGCAGCTCCTCGGACGGCAGCGCCCGTCTCTCGGCACGCCCCGGCACCCCCACCGGCAGCGTCTCACCGGGCCTCATCCGGCTCGGCACTGGCGACGTGCACGACGGCTACCTCTACGTGCCAGCGGGTTACCACGCGAACACCCCCGCGCCCCTGGTGCTCGCGCTGCACGGCGCCAGCGGCAACGTCACCGCCTCGCTCGGCCTGCTGGAGCCCTACGCCGAGGCGAAGAGTTTTCTGATCGTCGCGGTCAACTCCTCCGACTACACCTGGGACGGCATCATCGGCAGCTACGGCCCCGAAATCGCGGTTATCCACACCGCGCTGCAGCGCGCCTTCGCGCGCTGCAACGTCGATTCCACCCGGGTCGTGATCCAGGGCTTCTCCGACGGCGCCTCCTACGCGCTCGGCGTCGGCCTCGCCAACGGAGATCTGTTCTCCCGCATCGTCGCCTTCTCGCCCGGGTTCCTGCACGAATCGAACGCGGGGCGCCACGGCAAGCCCGAGGTGTTCGATTCGCACGGGAGGCAGGACCCGGTGCTGCCGATCGACAACGCCAGCCGCGCGATCGTGGCCGCGCTTCGGCACGACGGCTATGCCGTGGACTTCCGGGAGTTCGACGGCGGTCACACCGTCCCGCCCGACATCGCCGAGGCGGCGGTGGAGTGGCTAACCCGCTGAGTCAGGCCGGGAGCCTTCACTGGTCACCGGTCACCGGTCACTGGTCACCGGTCACTGTCCGGTGCTACCATATTCCCATGCCCCTGCCCCACCCCTGCCGCCTCTGCGCTGCTCCCCTCAGCCACCTCGTGGTCGACCTCGGCGTGTCCCCGCTCTGCGAGAGCTACCTTTCCGCCGACCAGCTCGACCGGCCCGAGCCGGTGTATCCGCTCCAGCTTTTCGTCTGCGAGCGCTGCCTGCTCGTCCAGCTGCCCGCCCACGTCCCGGCGCCAGAGATCTTCACCGAGTACGCCTACTTCTCCAGCTATTCCGACAGCTGGCTCGCCCACGCCGAGCGCTACGCCGAAGCCATGATCGCGCGGCTGGAGCTGAACGGCGGCAGCCAGGTCGTGGAAGTCGCCAGCAACGACGGTTACCTGCTCCAGTATTTCCAGCGCCGCGGTATCAGCGTGTTAGGCGTCGAGCCCGCCGCCAACGTCAGCCGGGTCGCCCGGGAGCGGGGTATCCCCACCGAAGTCGAGTTCTTCGGCCGGGCCGTCGCGGAGCGGCTGCTCGCGCGCGGCGTCCGCGCCGACCTGCTGGTGGGCAACAACGTCCTCGCCCAGGTGCCCGAGCTCCACGACTTCGCCGCCGGCCTCGCCCGTCTGCTGCAGCCCGCCGGGGTGCTGACCCTCGAGTTTCCCCACCTGCTGCGCCTCATCGAGGGCACCCAGTTCGACACCATCTACCACGAGCACTTCTCCTACTTCTCGCTGCAGACCGCCGCGGCCCTGCTCGCGGCGCACGGCCTCGCCGTGTTCGACGTGGAGCAGCTCGCCACCCACGGCGGCTCGCTCCGGCTCTACGCCGCCCGGGCGGGGGCGCGCACCGAGGAACCGCGGGTCGCCGCCGTCCGGGCCCTGGAGCAGTCGGTGGGCATGGATGATCTGGGCTACTTCGCCGCGTTCGCCGGGCGGGTCCGCGCCGTGCGCGACCGCTTGCGGGAATTCCTGGAGACGGCGCGCCAGGACGGCAAACGGGTCGCGGGTTATGGGGCTCCCGGGAAGGCCAACACCCTGCTCAACTATTGCGGCATCGGCCCCGACCTGCTGGAGTACACCGTCGACCGCAACCCCTACAAGCAGGGCAAGTTCCTGCCCGGCTCCCGGATTCCGATCCATGCCCCCGAGCGCATCGCGGAAACCCGGCCCGACTACGTGCTGATTCTTCCCTGGAATCTGCGGGAGGAGATCAGCGCGCAGCTCGCGCCGATCCGCGCCTGGGGCGGCCGCTGCGTCGTGCCGATCCCCACGGTCGAGGTGCTGCCCTGATCTTTACAGCTACGCCCGTCACGGGCGCCGCCGTCGTGGCGCTCGAGCCTAGCGCAGACGAACGCGGCTGGTTCGCCCGCACCTGGTGTGCCCGGGAATTCGCCGGCGCGGGTCTCGAGAGCCGCCTCGTCCAGTGCAGCCTGTCCTCGACGCCCCGGCGGGGCACCCTGCGCGGGTTACACTACCAGGCCACCCCGCACGCGGAAGCCAAACTGATCCGCTGTCTTCGGGGCGCCATCTTCGACGCGATCGTGGATCTGCGGCCGGGCTCGCCTTCCTACCGCAAGACCTTCAGCGCGGAGCTCAGCGCCGCGAACCGTCTCGCCCTCTTCGTGCCCGCGGGCTGCGCCCACGGCTTCCAGACCCTGACCGACGACTGCGAGGTCTGGTACCAGATGTCGGAGGACCATCACCCCGAGTCGGTCCGCGGCATTCGCTGGGACGATCCCGCCTTCGCCATCGCCTGGCCGGTGCTGCCGCCCATTCTCTCTGCGCGCGATGCCGCGTACCCCGACTTTGCCGGCTGACATGTATCAGCTCATCGAGGAGCTGTTCCCGCTCTGCCGCAGCATCACGGGCGAGGGACTCCGCGCGACGCTGCGCCGGATCCAACGCGAGGTCCCGCTCACGCTCCATGAGGTTCCCTCCGGCACCCGGGTCCTGGATTGGACCGTGCCGCCCGAATGGAACATCCGGGACGCGTGGATTGCGCAGGGCGGCGAGCGCGTCGTCGATTTCCGCGAGTCGAACCTGCACGTGGTGGGCTACAGCGTCCCGGTGCGGCGTCGCCTGCCGCTCAGCGAGCTGCGGCCCCACCTCTTCGCGCTGCCTGAGCGCCCCGACTGGATCCCCTATCGCACCGCGTACTGGCAGGAGACCTGGGGATTCTGCCTGACCCAGCGCCGGCTCGACGCCTTGCCCGACGGCGACTACGACGTCGGCATCGACGCGACCCTGGCGCCGGGCTCGCTGAGCTATGGCGAGCTGCTGGTCCCCGGTCGCGTGCCGGACGAGGTGCTGCTCTCCTGTCATGTCTGCCACCCGTCGCTCGCCAACGACAACCTGAGCGCGCTCGCCGTCGCGGTCGAGCTGGCAAAGCGGGTTAGCGAAGCCCCGCCCCGCCTCAGCTACCGCTTCCTCTTTCTCCCCGGCACCATCGGCGCCGTCGCCTGGCTGGCCCGCAACGAAACCGGCCTGGCCCGCATTCGCCACGGCCTGGTGCTCTCCTGCCTCGGCGACCCCGGCCCCCTGACCTACAAGCAGAGCCGCCGGGGCGACGCGCCCATCGACCGCGCCGCCGCCCGGGTGCTGGACCGCGTTAGGCCGTTCACCCCATGGGGCTACGCCGAGCGCCAGTTCTGTTCTCCCGGGTTCGACCTGCCGGTGGGCTGCCTGACCCGCACCCCCAACGGCGAGTACCCCGAGTACCACACCTCGGCCGACAACCTCGACCTGGTTACCCCGTCCGCCCTGGCCGATTCCCTCGCGGCGCTCGAGCGGATCCTCGAGCTCGTCGATCAGGACCGCCGCTTCGTCCGCACCGATCCCAGGGGCGAGCCCCAGCTTGGGAGGTACGGACTCTACCAAGGTGTTGCGGGCCCGCAACCATCGCCGCAGGAGCTGGCCCTCCTCTGGGTCTTAAACCTTGCGGATCATAGACATACGCTGCTCGACATGAGTGCCCGCAGTGGCCTGCCCCTTGCCACGCTCGAAAAGGCGACAGCCGATCTTCTCGACAAGAATCTGATTCGTGAATCCTGAATCGCCGCCGGTCACCCATGGCCGCGTGGCCGTGGTGACCGGGGCGGGAAGCGGAATCGGGCGTGCCATCGCGCTGGCGCTCGGTGACCGGGGCGCGTACGCCCCGGTGCTGCTGCTCGGTCGCCGGCCCGATCCCCTGGTGGAAGTCGCCGCGCTGCTGGAGGTCCGCGGCGGCCGCGGCGTGGCCTGTCCGGTGGATCTCGCCGATGCCGACGCCACCCGCCGGATCGCGGCCTGGATCGCCGCGGCGTGCCCGGCCATCGCCCTGCTGGTGCACGCGGCCGGCAGCTTTCCGTTCGCGCCCGACCACACGAGCGAGCTCTGCGGGTTAGTCGACGGGGCCGAAGCCCTGACCCGCGCCCTGCTGCCTGCGCTGCGCGCCGGACGCGGTCAGCTCGTGTTCGTCAACTCGAGCCAGGGGTGGCCCGCGTCGACCGCCAGCGGCCCCTACGCCGAGAGCAAGCAGGCCCTGCGGGCGCTGGCGGACCGGCTCCGCGCCGAGCTCAATCCGGAGGGCCTGCGCGTGCTGAGCCTGTATCCGGGACGGACCGCCACGCCGCTGCAGGCGGCGATCCACCGGCACGAAGGCAGACCCTACCGGCCCGAGCGGCTGCTCCAGCCGGAGCACATCGCCACGCTGCTGCGCCAGTTGCTGGCGCTGCCGCCGGAAGCCGAGGTCACTGACCTCGCCATCCGGCCGACACAGAAGCCCTGAGGCAGCCGATGCGCGTGTTAGTGACGGGTCACCTGGGGTACCTCGGCGCGGTCCTGGTGCCGGCGCTGCTCGCCGCGGGGCACGCGGTGGCCGGACTCGACAGCGGGCTCTATGACGGCTGCGAGTACGAACCCCAGCGGGGTCCCGGCATTCCCGCGTTGCGTCGCGATGTGCGCGACGTAGAGCCCGCCGATCTCGCGGGCTTCGAAGCAGTCATTCACCTCGCGGCGCTCTCCAACGATCCCCTCGGCGACCTCGACCCCGAGTGCACCCGGGCCATCAACGAACAGGGCACCGTGCATCTGGCGCGCCTCGCCCGGGCCGCGGGCGTGTCCCGCTTTCTCTTTGCCTCCTCGTGCGCCCTCTACGGGCGCGCCGGTGATCACCCGCTCACCGAGACCGCTCCTTTCCATCCGCTCACGCCCTACGGACACTCCAAGGTCCGCGCCGAGCAGGCGCTCGCCGCGCTCGCCGGCGACGGCTTCAGTCCGGTGAGCCTCCGCTGCGCCACTGCCTACGGCGTCTCCCCGATGCTGCGGCTCGACCTCGTGGTGAACAACCTGGTGGCCTCCGCCTGTACCACCGGCGAGGTGCTGGTCTCGAGCGACGGCACACCCTGGCGCCCGCTGGTGCACGCCGAAGACATCGCCGCCGCCTACGTGGCGGTGCTCGCGGCGCCGCGAGACGCGATCCACAACGAGGCCTTCAACGTCGGCGTGGACAGCGAGAACTACCAGATCCGCACCGTCGCCGAGCTCGTGGCCGAGGTGGTGCCGGGAGCGGTGGTGCGCTATGCGCCCGGGGGCGGACCCGATCCGCGCTGTTACCGCGTGAGCTGCGCCAAGCTCGCCCAGCGGGTGCCGGGGTTCCGGCCGCGCTGGACCGTGCGGCGCGGCATCGAGCAGCTCTACCGGAGCTTCCGCGCCACCGGCCTCACCCGCGCAGCGTCCGAGGGCACCCGCTATCTCCGCACTCGGCACATCGCCCGGCTCCGCAGCGAGGGGCGCCTCGATGCGGCGTTGCGCCGGACCCGCCCGGCGCCGGCGCTAACCCGCAACGGCGCGCCTCCGCCGCTCACCATCGGACTCCCCGTCTGGAACGGCGCGGCCACCCTCGCCGCCACGCTCGAGAGCCTGCAGGCCCAGAGCTTCGGCGATTTCGAGCTGCTCGTCTCCGACAACGACTCCAGTGACGCCACCGGAACCAACCCGCTCCACTTTGCCCCCCGCGACCGCAGGATCCCCTACCCCCGCAACCCCCCCAATCCCGGCCTCCGCCCCGAACTCAACCGGGTCTTCGCCCTGAGCCGGAGTCCCCTCTTCAAGTGGGCCACCGCCGACGACCTCTGCCTGCCGGACTACCTCCAGGCCTGCATCACCGCCCTCGAGGCCGAGCCGGACGCGGTGCTCGCGTACGGCAAGGCGGAGTTCATCGACGCCGACGGCGGGCCGCTGCCGTTCAGCGACCCCGGCTGGCACCTGACGCAGGACGCCGCGCCCGAACGGATCAAGGACGCCTTGGAGCGCGGCAACTGGGTGAACTCGCTCGCCGGCGTGATCCGCCGGAACGCCCTCGCTCGAACCCGGGGAATCCGCAACTACCCCGGCGGGGATTACATCCTGCTCGCGGAGCTGGCTGGGCTGGGCAAGCTGCTGGAAGTCCCCCCGGTGTTGTTCCAGCGGAGGCTGCATCCGGGCTCGATCCACCAGAACGTCGATGACCCGGCGTGGCGGCGCGCGTACTGGAGAGGCAACCTGGGCAGCCGGCTGCCGCACTGGGCCTGGTTCGCCGGATCGCTTGGCGTCATCCTGCGCGCTCCGCTGATCGGTCGCGCCAGAGCCGGGCTGCTGGGCTGGTGGCTGCGGCAGCTCACCTGGCAGCGCTCGGCCCTGTGGGGTGACGTCGAGCTCGCGCTCGCGCCGGAGAGGCGGGCGCCGTGAAAGTCGTGCTGTTCTGCGGCGGGTTAGGGATGCGAATTCGTGAGAGCCCCGAGAGCATCCCCAAGCCCATGCTGCCCATCGGCGGCCGCCCCATCCTCTGGCATCTCATGAAGTACTACGCGCATCACGGGATCCGCGAATTCATCCTCTGTCTCGGCTACCGCGGCGACGTCATCCGCGGCTACCTCGCGAGACTCCAGGAGGACTGGGCCATCCACTGCCTCGACAGCGGGATCGAAACCAGCATCGGCGAGCGGCTCCGCGCCGCCGAGCCCCTGCTCGCCGGGGAGGAGAGCTTCTTCGCGAACTACGCCGACGGCCTCACCGATCTGCCGCTGGGCGATCAGCTCGCCCATTTCCGGCGCCTGAATCGCATCGCCACGTTCCTGAGCGTGCGCCCCAACCTGAGCTACCACAGCGTCGTCGCGCGGCCCGACGGAGTGGTCACCGAGTTCCACGACATCGGACAAACCGGCATGCGGGTGAACGGCGGCTACTTCATCTTCAAGCGCGAGATTTTCCGGTTCCTCCGGCCCGGGGACGATCTCGTCGAGCAGCCGTTCACGCGGCTGATCGGCGCGCGCGAGCTCGTCACCCACCGCTACGACGGCTTCTGGACCGCCATCGACACCGCCAAGGACCACCAGCGCGTGCGCGAGCTCTACGCCTCCGGGAACGCGCCCTGGATGCTGTGGGAAAAGCGCACCGCCGATCAGAGCGCCTGAGCATGGTGCCGCTGCGCCTGCCCGACCGGGCACTCCGTCTGCTCTGCCTCGGCGCCCACGCCGACGATATCGAGATCGGGTGCGCCGGCACCCTGCTCACCCTGCTCGAGCAGCACCCCGGCACCACCGTACGCTGGGAGGTATTCAGCGCCACGCTCGAGCGCTGCCACGAAGCTCGCGCGAGTGCGGAGCTGCTGCTCGGCAATGCGGCTCGTGCGGAAGTGTTCGTGCACGGCGTGCGCGATGGCCACTTCCCCACCGCGCGGGCGGAGTTGAAGGAGCGTTTCGAGCAGCTCAAGCAGGAGCTGGCCGAGCCGGACCTCGTCTTCACCCACTTCCTGCACGACCGTCACCAGGACCACCGCACCGTTGCGGAGCTCACCTGGGAGACCTTCCGCCATCATTGCATCCTCGAGTACGAAGTTCCCAAGTACGATGGGGACCTCGGCTCGCCGAATGTGTTCGTCTCGCTCTCGGAGGGGATCCGCGAGCGGAAACTGACGCATCTGCTCGCGGCGTTTCCCTCCCAGCGCGACAAGCGCGCCTTCGGTGCGCCGGTATTTGAAGCGCTGCTGCGCGTGAGAGGTCTGGAAGGCGCATCGCCGAATGGCTGCGCCGAGGCTTTCTACGCGCGGAAGCTGCTGCTACAGCGGAACTAACCCCTGCCGCATCCCCAGCGCGACGGCCTCCGTTCTCGAGTGCACCCCGAGCTTCGCGAAGACCGCGGCGACGTGAAACTTGACCGTGTGCGTCGAGATCCCGAGCTCCACGGCAATGCTCTTGTTGCCGAGCCCCTGCGCCATCAGCCGCAAGACCTCGAGCTCGCGCGGAGTGAGCTCACCGTCCTCCACGACCGCCTCGCTCGCCCTGCTCGCCCCGCTCGCCTCCACCTCGAGCCCGGGATCGACTTCCAGCAGTCGCGCAATCCGCGCCCGGAGCTCCGGGTCGCTCACCGAGATGTGGACTCTCCGCTTCACCGATTCGCCTTCACGAACGCCTCGATCTCCGTGACCGGCACGCCCAGCGCGAGCCCGCCCAGAATCATCGCGGAGATTCCGATGACCCGGCCCTCCGCATCCGCCATCGGCCCGCCCGAATTCCCCGGCGCCAGCCGGAGATCCGCCTGAATCCAGTCGAGCCGCGGATCCAGCCTTGGCAGCCGGAGCCCGGAAGGTAAGCGGCCCAGCGCCTGGAACACCCCCGCGCACACCGCCTGCGTCACGCCGAACGGGTGGCCCACCGCGAAGACCAGCGCCCCCGCGCGAAGTCCGGGATCACCCGTTCCGCAGCAGGGCAGCTCGACCGCCGCCCGGATCAGGGCGAGGTCGCGCCGGGCATCCCAGGCGGTGACCGTCCCGCCGACCCGGCTCCCGTCCGGCAGCACGACCGCCACCTGCCTGGCCTGGGTGACGTGGGCGTTGGTGACCACTAACCCGCGCCCCCACGTCACCCCGGCGCCGCGGCCCGGGCCGCTCAGCACCTGCACCACGCTGCGCTGCAGCCGCTCCGCCACCGGCGCGAGCGACGTCGCCGTGGTCATCGGGTCCGGCGCGGCCGCTCGCCGATCAGCACGTCGACCGCCGTGCGCTTGCCGCCCCGCAGCAGCTCGAGGGTGACGCTCTTGCCCACCACGTCACCCGCGAGAAACTGCAGCAGGGGCTCGAGCGACTCGACCGGCCGGCCTTCGATGCCGATCAGCACGTCGCCCACCAGGAGTCCGGCGAGATCCGCGGGCGCGTCGGGCTCGATCGAGAGCAGCACCACCCCGCCGCGCACCGGCTGCATCGCCGCGCCCAGCCAGCCCCGCGCCACCGAGCCGCGAGTCAGCAGCTGCTCGACGATGCGGTCCACCGTGTTAGCGGGGATGGTGGTGGCCAGGGGGCCGCTCAGCCCGCCGGAGTTGATGCCGAGGATCTTGCCGTCGGCGTCGACCAGAGGGCCGCCGCCGAAGCCGGGATAGAGCCGCAGGTCGGACTGCAGCCGGAGCTCGAGCTCCCCGCCCTTCCACGAGCGCCACTTGCCGCCCGTGGCCGCGACGGCCCCGAACGCCGCGCGCGGGCCCGCCTCGCCCAGGCGCGCCAGTGCGAGCACCAGGTGTCCGGCGCGGAGT
>CAYNNS010000080.1:0-11983 GCA_964398345.1 uncultured Gemmatimonas sp.
CAGCTCGACCCGAGCATGCGCTCGGCCGAAATGGCCCGGCTCGAAACCGCGATGCGGGCGGCGGGAGTGCTGGGCGGAAAGGCCGCGGGCGCCGGAGCGGGCGGTTCCATGTTCTTCATCGCCGGAGACGACGTCGCCGCCGCCGAGCGTGCCGCGGAGTCGGCGGGCTGCCGGGTTATTCCGTTTTCCTGGGCGGCGAAAGGCGTCAGTCTCGCGTGAGAGTCGCCGGATTCACTTCCACCGGCAGCAAGCGGCCCGAGGCCCTCTTCGGCTCTGCCGATGCGGACCTGCCGCTCCGCATGCAGAAGAGCGCCGGCTGCCGCGTCTGGGACGAGCAGGGGCGCGAATACCTCGATTGCATCATGGCGCTCGGCGCGGTCGGGCTCGGCTACGGCCATCCCGCGGTCAATCGCGCGGTGCAGGAAGCGGTCGAGCGCGGCGCGATCGGTCCCGTCGCCCCGGTGGAAGAAGAGCGGCTGGCGGCGGAGCTCGCCAGCTTCCTCCCTCGCCTCGAGCAGGTCCGCTTTCTCAAGACCGGCGCCGAAGCCGTGGCTGCCGCAGTGCGGCTCGCGCGGGTCGCAACGGGACGCGACCAGGTGCTGGGTTGCGGCTATCACGGCTGGCTCGACTGGTGCAGCGACAGCGCCGGCGTGCCGGCCGCCGTGCGGGGGCTGTATCAGGAATTGCCCTTCAATGATTCCGAACGCGCGGCGACGCTGATCCGCGGCGCGGGAGACCGGCTCGCCTGCGTCGTGCTGGAGCCGGTGGTGGATGCGGCACCGGAGCGCGAGTGGCTCGCGCTGGTGCGCCGCGAGACCGCCCGCATCGGCGCGGTGCTGATCTACGATGAGATCAAAACGGCCTTTCGCGTGGCGCCGGGCGGCGCCGCCCAACGCTTTGGCGGCGAGCCCGATCTCCTCGTGCTCGGCAAGGCGCTGGCGAACGGCTACCCGCTCGCGGCGGTCGGCGGCCGCGCCGAGCTGATGCGGCACGTCGGCGCCACCTGGATCTCGTCTACCATGGCGACCGAGTTCGTGTCCTTCGCGGCGGCGCTGGCGACGCTCCAGGTCATCCGAACCGAACGACTTTCCGAGCACCTGACCCACCTGGGAGGGCGGCTCCTCGCCGGCTTCGAGCAGCTGGCCCGGCAATTCCCCGGACTGATCACGGGAACGGCCGGAATCGCGGAGCTCTGCTATCTCCGCTTCGTGAGCGAGGCGATCTCGCAGCGCGTGGCGCGCGACGCCGCCCGCGGCGGTCTCCTCTTCAAGCGCAGCGCCTATAACTTCGTGTCCCTCGCCCACGACCGAGCGGCGGTGGATCGTGCGCTCGGCATTCTGGGTACCGTGCTCGCCGAGGCGGCATGACCCTGATCGACGTCCACGCCCATTTCTTCCAGCCGGCCAGCCCTCGCGCCGACTGGGCCGAGCGCAATACCAGCCGGCTCAAGGCAGGCGAGCGCATCGGCGTCACCTGTCACGTGGCCTCGATCCTGGGCAGCTGGGGACGCACGTCGCCAACGTATTTCCCCTCGCCCGAGGACGTGAGCGCCGGCAACCTCGCGCTGCTCGCACTTCAGCGCGAGCACCCCGATCGCATCCGGGGCTACGCCTGCGTCAACCCCAACTACACCGCGAACGCGCTGGAGGAGATCGATCGCTGCTTCGCCGCCGGAATGATCGGTATCAAGCTCGCGGCGAGCCGCCGCGCCGACGATCCGCTGCTCGACCCGATCGCCGAAGCGGCCCGCAAGCACCGGGCGCCCGTCCTGCAGCACATCTGGCAGCATCGCCGGCGCGACTGGCCGGGCCAGGAAGCTTCGGACGCGGGGGAGCTCGCGACCCTCGCCCGCCGTCACCCCGGCGTCGCCTTCATCCTGGCGCACATCGCCGGCGGCGGCGACTGGACCCATTCCCTGCACGCGGTGCGCTCCGTGCCGAACATCTTCGTGGATCTCTCGGGCAGCGGGGTGGACGGCGGCATGCTGGAAGCCTGCCTCGACCAGGTGGGGTATAGCCGGCTGCTCTGGGGTGCGGATATCACCCTGGACACGGGCTGGGCCAAGCTGCGCCATCTCGAGTACCTGCTGCGCGACGAGCAGCTGGAAGCGATACGCTGGCGCAACGCGGCCGGCATCTTCCCTCGGCTCCCGACCCACGGCTGAGCGCATGCGCATCGACGTCAACGCCCTCCTCGGCCGCTATCCCTTCCGCAACGTGTTAGGCGGATCGCCCGCCTCGCTGCTGCGCAACATGGACCGGGTCGGGATCGATGTCGCCTGGATCTCCAACCTGTCCGCCGTGTTCTGGAAGGACCCGGCGCAGGGCAACGAGATCCTCTATCAGACCCACCTCCGCGAGCCGCGTCTGCGTCCAGTGCCCGCGGTGCATCCCGGCCTCGCGAACTGGCGCGGCGTGCTGCAGCGCGCCATGGAGGAAGGCGCCTCCTGCGTGCGCGCGGATCCGAATTACTACGGCCTCGACCCGAGTGGCCCGGAAATGCGCGAGCTGGTTGCCGCGTGCGGCGAGCGGGGATTACCGCTCGAGCTCGCGGTGCGGCTCGAGGACGGACGCCAGCGCCATCCCCGCGACACCGCGCCCGAGCTGGCGCCGTGGCAGCTGCGGGCGCTGGTGCGGGCGGACCCGCGCGCGCGGTTCATCGTCACCCACGCCGACCGCGAGCTCATCGAGCAGGTGCACTTCGGGTCGACGCCGGAGGAAGCGGCGCGCATCCTCTGGGACATCTGCTGGATCTGGGGACCACCCGAAGACCATCTCGAATTGCTGCTCCGCACCATCGGCCTGGCGCGGTTCACCTTCGGGACCGGTATGCTGCTGCGGTTGCCGGAGAACAGCGCGGCGAAGCTCGACTTGCTGGACCCCTCACCGGCAGACCGCGAGGCGATCGAGCACGGCAACCTGGAGGCGTTCCTCAGCGCAGCCAGCCGTCCAGCCGCTCCCTGACAAATTCGTCGTCTGAGAGGTGGGGATAGGCCCGCAGCACCCGGTCGATCTCCTGGAGCTGCCCCGGTGAGAGCTCTTCTCTGGAGTCGAGGCACCAGCGCCCCACGAGCAGACCCTGGCGCCGCAGCACCTCGTGGATCCCCGGAATGCAGCCGGCGAAGCCGTGGGCGGCATCGAAGACTGCGCCGTTGGCATCGGTGATCTGGGCGCCGAGGCTCAGTAACCCGGCCGGGATTTCCGGCCCCATGCGACGCCGGCTCCGCACCAACGCGTGGCAGCGCTCGAGCAGCGCGACCGCCTTGCTGGTCCAGAAGGCCCAGTGGCCCAGTAACCCGCCGACGATCTGCAGCTTGCGGGCCCGTCGGTGGCTCCCCACCGGAATGCGGGTCAGCAGGTCGGGGACGATGTTGTCGTCGTTGCCGGTGTAGAGCGCGATGCTCCGCGCGCGCCCCGCATCGCCAACCGCGCGGACCACCTCGCCCGTGGCATAGCGGTTGAACGGGGCGATCTTGATCGCGCCCACGCCGGGGATTTCGGCGAAGCGGCGCCAGAAGGCATAGGAGAGCGGACGCCCGCCCACCGCCGGCTGCAGGTAGAACCCCATCACCGGCATCACTTCGACGACGGCGCGGGCATGCCGGAGCAGCTCGGCGTCCGACGCGCGGGCCAGCGCGCCCAGGCTCAGCAGGGCGAGCTGATAACCGTGCTCGCGTGCCAGCCTCGCTTCCGCGACGGCCTGTCGCGTGGGACCCATGACGCCGGCCACCCGGATGACCCCGGGCCCGTGCCGGCCCTCCCATTCCCGGATGGTCTCCGCCCCGAGCGCGAGGACCGGTTCGAGCAGCCCGTGCCTGGGCTGCCGGATCGCGAACTGCGTGGTATGCACGGCGAGCGCGACGCCGCCGGCCCCGGCGTCGAGGTAATAGCGGGTTAGGGCCCGCTGGCGCCGCTCGTCGAGCTTGCGCGCCGCGGTGAGCGCCAGCGGATGGGCCGGAATCACCACGCCGCGCCGCAGCGCCTTGGCCCAGGCTTTCCCGTTCGCCGTTCGCCGTTCGCCGTTCACGCTCAGAACTTGCCTTCCCGCTCTTCAAAGTGCGTCGGCTTGCCGAGCGAGCGCCCGCCTCGCAACGCCCAATCGGCCACCACATCGAGCATCTCGGCGATCCCGACGGCCGGCGCACCGAAGCGCTCGACCATGCGCGTCGCATCGCTCAAGAGCGCGGTGTCCGCTTCCACTCCCTGAAATCGCGGGGCCTTGCCGAGTCGCTGACCCAGCTGCTCGGCCAGCCAGCGGACCCCGAGCCCGGGATGCCCGGTGACGTTCAGCAGCAGCGGCGGCACCGTGCAGTGCGCCAGCGCGCGGAGTGCGACGGCGTTGGCATCACGCTGCCAGATCAGGTTGACCTTCGCCATGCCCAGCTCGACGGGCTCTCCCGCGAGGATCCGGTCGGCCAGATCGCGCAGCACGCCGTAGCGCGGCTCGATGGCGTAGTTGAGCCGGAGCAGCGCCATCGGGATCCCCTGGCGCACCGAGCAGAACTCGAGGACGCGCTCGCGCGCCAGCGCCGAGAGCGCGTAGTCTCCGACCGGTCCGGTGGGGTCCGACTCGGTCGGGCCTTCTCCCGACACGGGAGAGAGGGGATACACGTTGCCGGTCGAGAACGCCACGATCCGGGATCCGGAGAACCGTCGCGCAACCAGACCCGGCAGCAGCGTGTTGGTCGCCCAGGTCCGCGCCGCAGCGCCCGTAGTCCCGAACTTCTGCCCCACCATGTAGATCACGTTCGGTGCATCCGGAAGCGCCGCGAGCGCCAAGGGATCGAAAAGGTCGCATGCGATGGTTTCGACGCCATCCCGTTCCAGCGCGTCACGCGTCACGCGTAGCGCGAAACGCGAAACCGCGATAACCCGCCGCCGCACCCCGGCCGCATCGCTCGCCCGGCGAGCCAGCCGGGCCAGGCTGGGGCCCATCTTGCCGCCAGCGCCGAGCACCAGGATGTCTCCCTCGAGCGCACCCAGCGCCTCGACCACCGGGGCGACCGGTCGCGAGAGCAGCGCCTCGAGTGCGGCCTCGTCGGCAACGCCAGTAGGATTTGGCACGGTGGGCTTACTATAATCGCGGGATGCTGACCCGGGAGGACCTCGCCGCGCTGCGCGCCGCCGTTCCGGCCGATCCGGACCTGCGCCGCCTGCTCGAAACCCTCGAGCAGCGCGCGGCCCATGTCCTCGCGACCCCACCGCAGGTCCCGCAAGTGAAGGCGCTGCTCTCCCGGAACGGCGGCTTCTGCCCCACCGATGGCAGCGTGCTCGAGTTCGACCCCTGGAGCCCGACCCTGCACCGCTGCCCGCGCTGCGGCCAGAGCCACGCCGGGGACCGCCACCATCGCAATTGGGCCCGCGCCCAGCATCTCTGGCTCGCCGAGCGCACCGCCGAGCTGGCCCTGATTGCCGCGCTCGGCGACAGCGAGCCGGCGGCGGCCCGGGCCTCCGAGTTGCTCGAGACCTACGGGGAGCTCTATTTCGCGCTTCCGAATCGCGACAACGTCCTTGGTCCCTCGCATCTCTTCTTCTCCACCTACCTGGAATCGCTCTGGCTCACCTCCTACCTCGCCGCCGCGACGCTGTTGCGCGAGTCCGACCGCTTGTCCGAGAGCGCCGCCGACGCGGTGAGCCGGGTGGCGGAGGAAGCCGCGACGCTGATCGGGGACTTCAACGAGGGGTTGAGCAACCGGCAAACCTGGCATGCCGCGGCGCTGACCGCGATCGGCGCCTGGTTCCAGGACCTCGACCTCGCCCAGACGGCCGTCGAAGGGCGCACCGGATTGCTGGGCCACCTGGCCGACGGGTTTGGAGCCGACGGTCTCTGGTGGGAGGGCGAGAACTACCACCTCTTTGCCCTTCGCGGCCTGATGCAGGGCATGCAGTGGGCGCGCGCATTGGGCTTCGATCTGCTGGAACGGGAGGACGTGAGGGAGCACTTCGCCCAGGCCGCGCTGGCCCCGAGCCGTACCGCGCTGCCCGACTTCACCTATCCCGCCCGGCGCGATTCCCGCTACGGCGTCTCCCTCGCCCAGCCGGCTTCGCTCGAGCTCTGGGAGATCGCGCGCGCGTGGCTGGTGCCGGAGAGGCCGCTCGACGCGTGGCTCGCCGCGCTCTATGCCATTCCCTTGCCGCTGCCACCCGCGGAGCACTACGACGCCTGGCTCCACGATGCCGGGCAGCCGCCGCGCGAGACCCGCTCCCGGAGCGACCTGTCCTGGTGGGCCCTCATCGCGATGCAGCCCGCCCCGGAGCAGGCTCCCCCCTGGCAGCCGGCAAGCGGGTTACTCGCCGATCAGGGCCTCGCCGTGCTGCGCCGGGAGCAGCGCTACGCCAGTCTCGAGTGTGGTCCCAGCGTGGGCGGGCACGGGCATCCCGATCGCCTGCACCTGACGCTCCACACCCGCGGCGTGCATTGGCTTCCCGACCCGGGCACCGGGTCGTACGTGCAGCCGACGCTGCACTGGTATCGCTCGGCGCTCGCGCACAACGCGCCGTTGCTCGACGGCGAGAATGCCGCGGGTGAGAACGCCTCGTGTGAGGCGTTCGAGGAGGTGGGAGCCTGGGCGTGGTGCCGGGGCCGGGCCGGCCCGCTGCGCCGCACGCTGGTTCTGGGCACGAGCCCCCTGCTGGACGTGCCCGAGTACCGGGACGTGCCACCCCGCAACCTCCAGCTGCCCTGGCATTGGCAGGGTGAGCTGACCCTCGGCACGCCGGGTCGCTGGGAGCCGACGGTGCTCGAGCACAGCTTCGTGACCAGAGCGGAGCGTTTCGTCCCGGAAGCGGATTCACCCCTGCTCTCGCTCACCGCCACACGAGGCGATCGGGAGGTCCGCGCGTTGTTCCATGCCCCGGGCGCCGAGCTGGTGCGCGCGCTGGCGCCGGGGCTGCCCATCGCTCCGGACCCTCGAGCGTTCCTGCTGTTGCGAGCCCTGACCGGGAAAGTGCGCTGGGTCAGCGTGATCGACTGGGCCGAACCGGCCGCCGCGGACGCGATGTCGAGGCTTACCGTGGAGGACGAGCGGATCCAGCTCGCGACGGGAGCCGCAGAATACGTCTACCAGTTCTCCCAGAACGGCCTCGAGCTCCGCCACGGCAGCGAGCGCGTGACGCTCGGCGGGCAGCGGCCTTCGGCTTGGCGGCCCAAACCGATCTTCGAGGCGCGCTCCGACGTCACCGCCGAGGGCTATGCCCCCCGGATCGCGGAGGCACCACCGCTCGACGGCAGCCTGAGCGGGTTCAATCTGTCGGTACCCCTCGCGCTCGACAGCGAGCACCAGTATCGCCGGAGTGAGGAGCCCTACGACCCCGAGCGTTTTTCGGCGCAGGCCTGGATCAATTGGGACGGGCAGTCGCTGTATCTCGCTGTCGAAGTCTCCAAGCCCGAGCTGTGTTTCCGTTCGGCGGACGCACCGCCGCTGCTGCTCGACAACGACCCCGAGGACGTGCATTCGGACGGATTGCAGGTCTATCTCGACGTCGCCGGGCACCTCAGAGGAGGCCTCGTCGTGCCCCAGGAAGGCGGCCGGCTGCACTGCAGAATCCTCGGCGGGTCAACGCTCGAGGGATGGGCAATCCGCGGGAGCTGGGCGCCGGTCGACCTGGGGTATCGCGTGACGCTCGAGCTCATGGACGCCGCGATCCGGAATCTCGGACCCGGAGCCCGCGTGCCGTTCGATCTCCTGATTAACGAGCTGCTCCCCGGCCGCGTCCGACGTGCTGGCCAACTGGCGTGGAGCGGCGGCAATGGCTGGGTCTATTTGCGTGGCGATGCGCACGACCTGACCCAGGCTGGAACACTCGAGCTGGGGTAGCTTACAAGTCAATCACATTCTCACACCGGGGGTCGTCATGACCGCGATGGTTCGGGCAGGACTGGTGGGGCTCCTGTTGGTGGCCGCGTCCGCACCGCTCGCGGCTCAGCACCGGCCGGCCGTCGTGCGCGGTCCCAGGGGGAACCAGCACGTCGCCCACCCTCGGGCGCGTTTCGTCTTCCGCACGACTGACCGGGTGCTCTTCCGGAACTACTATCGCACCCACCGCATCGTGATCACGCCCTTGCGCCCCGAGCTGGCGCGGCTGGTCATCGTCGGCAAGCCGCTTCCGGTGGAGATCATTCGCACCCCCGTGCCCCACGAGCTCGTCGTCACACTCGCGGCCCCTCCGGCGGGTTATCAGTACGTCGTGGTCGGCAACCGCGTGGTGATTCTGGATGACGAGGGGGACGTTTCCGACATCCTGGACGACGTGTTCGAGAAGCCAACGCCATGATGCGGCGGCTCGGCCGGGTCGGGTTGTTGCTGCTGCCGGCCGCCACGCGGCTGGTCGCCCAGAGCGCCGCCGTCGAGGACCAGCTGCGCCGGATCTTCGCCTCGGGTGATTTCGCTGCCCACCAGCGCTTCGGGCCGGCGGAATGGGTCGAGGGAGGCAAGGCCTTCCTCACGCTCGAGCCCTCCAGCGCGGCTCCGGGCCGCGACATCATCCGCTACGACGCGGCGACGGGCGCGCGCTCGGTGCTGGTCTCGGCCCGGCAGCTGATCCCGGCCGGGGGGAACGCCCCGCTCGACATCGAGGATTACAGCTGGTCGGACGACGGCGCGAGGCTGCTGATCTTCAGCAACTCCCGGCGGGTCTGGCGCCAGAACACCCGCGGCGATTACTGGGTGCTCGACCGCAACAGCGGCCTCCTGCGCCAGCTCGGCGGGCGCAACGCCCCGGCCGCGTCGCTGATGTACGCGAAGTTCTCGCCCACCGGCGACCAGGTGGCCTACGTGCGCCAGGGCGAGCTCTACGTCGAGAGCCTGAGCGACGGCAGCATCACCCCGCTCACCAGCGGCGCCGATTCGCTGCACGTGAACGGCATGACCGACTGGGTGTACGAGGAGGAATTCGACTTGCGCGACGGGTTCCGCTGGTCGCCCGACGGCACCCGCATCGCCTACTGGCAGTTCGACATGACCGGCGTCGGCACGTTCCGGCTGATCAACGACACCGATTCGCTCTACCCCCGGATCATCCCGATTCAGTACCCCAAGGCGGGCACGCCAAACTCCGCGGTGCGCGTGGGCGTGGTGGCCGCGAAGGGCGGCGCCACCCGCTGGATCGCCCTGGGCGACGACCTCAGGGAGAACTATCTCCCGCGCATGGAATGGGCGGGCCCGAACGAGCTGGTGCTGCAGCGGATGAACCGGCTGCAGAACAGCAATCGCGTGTTACTCGCCGACGCCGCCACCGGCGCGGTGCGCACCGCGCTCACCGAGCGCGACAGCGCCTGGGTCGACGTAGTAGACGACGTGACCTGGCTGGGGGGTGGTACGGAATTCCTCTGGCCCAGCGAGCGCGACGGCTGGCGCCACGTGTATCGGGTCTCCCGCGACGGCAGCAAGGTCACCCTGATCACCCCGGGCGCCTTCGACGTCGTCTCGGTGGCGGGCGTGGACGAAGCCGGCGGCTGGCTCTACTACATCGCCTCGCCGGAGAACGCCACGCAGCGCTACCTCTTCCGCGGGCGGCTGGACGGCAAGAGTAACCCGCAGCGGCTCTCCCCGGCCGACGCCCCCGGCACCCACCGCTACCAGCTCGCGCCCGGCGCGGCCTTCGCCTTCCATACGTATTCACGGTTCGACCAGCCACCGACCACCGAGCTGGTCCGGCTGCCCTCGCACCAGAGCGTCCGGGTCCTGGCCAGCGACTCGCTGCAGCGCGCCACGGTGGCCCGCGCCCTCGGCCGGCCGCCGGAATTCTTCCAGGTGCCGGTCGGGAATGGATTGCTGGTGGACGGCTGGATGATTCGCCCGCGCGACTTCGACTCCACCCGCGCCTATCCGATGCTGGTGTACGTCTACGGCGAGCCCGCCGGCCAGACCACCGCCGACGGCTGGAGCGGCTCCAACCGGATGTGGCACCAGCTGCTGGCCGATCAGGGCTACGTCGTGGTGAGCTTCGACAACCAGGGGACCCCGGCGCCCCGGGGCCGCGCCTGGCGCAAGGTGGTCTACGGGGCGGTGGGCATCGAGTCCAGCCGGGAGCAGGCGGAAGCGGTGCGCTCCCTAACCCGCAGTCGTCCCTATATCGACCCCACCCGCGTCGCCATCTGGGGCTGGAGCGGCGGCGGCTCCAGCACCCTCCAGGCGCTGTTCCGCTACCCCGAGGTGTACCAGGTCGGCATGGCGGTCGCCCCCGTGCCCGATGAGAGCCTGTACGACACGATCTACCAGGAACGCTACATGGGACTCCCCACCACCAACGCGGAGGCGTACCAGCGCGCCTCGGCGATCAACGTGGCGGAGGGCCTGCGTGGCACGCTGCTGCTGGTGCACGGCTCGGGCGACGACAACGTGCACTATCAGGGCTCCGAACGGCTGGTCAACCGGCTAATCCGGCTGGGCAAGCGCTTCGATTTCATGACCTACCCGAACCGCAGCCATTGCATCTGCGAGGGTCAGGGCACCACGCTGCACATCTACTCCCTGCTCACCCGCTATCTGCTCGAGCACTTGCCCCCCGGACCGCGGACGATCACGTCGAGTCAATGATCGCCTACGAGGTCACCGCGGACGTCGCCGAGGCGCTGATCGACGACTACGTCGCCTTCATGCACCAGCACATCCCTGCCGTGCTGGCGACCGGCTGTTTTGCGCACGCCGAGTTCGACCGGGCCAGCGAGACGCGGTTCCGCCAGCGTTATCTCGCCGCGAGTCTCGCCGATCTGGAGCGCTATCTCGAGCGCCACGCACCGGCGCTGCGCGCCGAGTCGCAGCGGCGCTTTCCCGAAGGAGTCCAGCTGGTGCGTGAAATCTGGGAGGAGCTGGAGCGCTGGTAGCGGAGCGGGCTACTGCCTGACCTTCCCCGTGAGCACGAGGACCGTGACGTTGTCGCTGCCGCCGGCGTCGAGCGCGTCCTGCAGCAGCGTCCGGGCCGTCTGTTCGGATGACGTCATCCCGCGCATCCGCTCCGCGATCTGCTCGTCGGAGACGTGCTTGGTGAGCCCGTCGGTGCAGAGCAGCAACACGTCCCCGGTCTTGAGGTCGGAGCGGGACACCTCGGGCATCCAGGTCGACCCGCCGAGCGAGCTCGAGAGCACGCTGGCGTAGGGGCTCCGCGCCGCCTGTTCGGGGCTGAGCACACCGGAATCCAGCAGATCCTGCGCCATCGTCTGGTCGCGGGTCAGTCGTTCCAGCTGGCCCTGGCGCCAGAGGTAGCAGCGGCTGTCGCCCACCTGCAGCACGTAGAGCACCGGCCACACCGCGATGAACATGGTCAGCGTCGTGGCCATGCCCTTGCGGTCGCCGCTCTCCTGGGCCCGCTCGGCGATCAGGTCGTGGCTCTTCTTGGCGGCATCGCGCAGCGCATCGAGAAACTCGTGGTCCTCGTTGTGCTCGCCGCTGAAGAAACACTGCATGGTGTGGGTGACATAACCCGCGATCGCTTCGATCGCCGAGCGGCTCGCCTCTTCCCCGCCCGCGTGCCCGCCGACGCCGTCGCACACCATTCCCACCGACGCGATCCGCTGGCTCGGGATTTCCACCAGCTCCGGGTTGGGCAGACTGGTGGTGTGCACCCGCATCGTCTTGTGCAGCGTGGTGACGAGGAAATGGTCCTGATTGTCCTTGCGGACCTTGCCTCGATCGGTGATCCCGAAAATGTCGAGATCTTCGTCGCGCGGTTTGGGCGGGATGGGAGTCGCTTCCAGGCCGGGGTGGCTGGTTGAAGCGGGCATGCTGGCCAACTTACAGTCCCGCATTCCAGCCGCAAGGGAATCTCTACCTAGCGCCCATGCGGCAGGCTAGCCTCCCCGGAACCAGCTCAGGGCCTCTGTTTCACCCGAGAGGCCGCCGTTTTGGCAGGAAAGCCGGGTACGTACGTTGCGCTTGAGCTCGCGTCCACCAATTCTACTCATCGACCAATCGACTAATCGACTAATCCAATGGCCTCGAAAATCATCGGTATCGACCTCGGGACGACCAACTCCGTCGTCGCCG
>CAYNNS010000081.1:0-11629 GCA_964398345.1 uncultured Gemmatimonas sp.
GCGATTCAGATTGGCAGACTAGGCCTTTCGCTGTATTACAAGCTGTACCCAAGGGCGGAAAGCCGGTCGCGGAATGGGGGAGTAAGGATTCTGCGTTTCTCGATGTCACGAGGGGAATTCAAGGGGTGATCAGGGAGCGTTTTGGCTTGACGTCAAAGCCGTGATGGTCGCTGACAAGGCTTCACCCGCTCCGGCGCTGTCGCGCTCACCCGCTCGCCGGCGGCCGCCGCCCCCGCTGCCTCCCGATGTTCACCAGGACACCCACGGAGACCAGCGCGATGAGCAGCCCGGACCGCCCGTACGACATGAAGGGGAAGGTCAGACCCGTCGTGGGCATCAGACCCAGGGTCACCGACATGTGCAGCAGCGCGGCCAGGCCCACCGTCGCGGTGAGACCGGTGGCGAGGTACTGGCCGAACGGGTCGGCGGCGGTTTTCGCGATGCGGAAGCCTAACGCGCAGAACAGCGTGAACAGCGCGGCGACGATGAGCACCCCGAGGAAGCCCCACTCCTCGCCGATGGTGCTGAAGAGAAAATCCGAGTAGGCGTACGGCAGATACTTGAGCTTGAGCTGCCCCTGGCCGAACCCCACGCCGAAGGGCCCGCCCGAACCGAAACCCAGCAGCGCCTGGCTGAGCTGGAAGCTGGCCTGACCGCAGGGCTCGAGAAAGCAGCGCAGCCGCGTCATGCGATACGGCTCCGCCCAGATCAGCGACACCGCACCGAAGACGCCGGCGACGCCCAGGAGCAGGAAATGGCCGATCCTCGCACCGGCGGTGAAGAGCACCACGCCGCCGATGAGCGCGGTCAGCACCGCCATCGACAGATTCGGCTCGAGCAGGATCAGCAGCGACACCGCGCCGAGCACCACCAGGAACGGCACCACCCCTGTCTTGAACCCGCGCACCAGCTCACCCTTCTTCGCCGCGAGCATGGCGGCCCACACGGCCACGCTGAATCGCGCGACTTCGGAGGGCTGCACGCTGAGCGGGCCGATGTCGATCCAGCGGCGGGCGCCGTTCCGCGGCGGGGCGATGCCGCGTGTAAAGGGCAGCAGCGGCACGATCAGAAGTCCCATCGTCAGGAGCAGCAAGGGCCAGGCGAACCGCTGCCAGCGGTGGTAGTCGATCCGGGACACGACCACGAGGCCCACGATCCCCAGCACCGCGCCGGTCGATTGTTTGACGAAGAAGCCCCAGGCGTCCCGCTCCAGGGTCGCGGCGGCGTAGAGGCTCGCGATGCCGAACACGGTGAGCACTGCCGTCACCACCACCAGCAGCCGGGTCTCCCAGCGCAATTCCTGCGGCCGGACCAACGCGGCGCCCGCGACCGGCTTTCGCTTCTTCACCACGCGCATACCCTGATGCGGAAGCGTTCCCCGCGCTCCTCGTAGTTGTGGAACATGTCGTAGCTCGAGCACGCCGGCGACAAGAGCACCGCCTCCCCTGGGCGCGCGAGCCGGCGCGCGGTCTCCAGGACCTGCTCGAAGTCCGCCGCTCCCTCGACGAGCGGCACCCCGGCTGCGGCCAGATCCTCGAGGATGATCGGCTTGGCCGCCGCACCGCACTTCGCGGGCAATCCCGCTTCGGCCCCGTAGGCGATCACCGCGCGGCAGCGCGCGTGGAGCAGCGGCACCAGGCTGGCATAGGGCTCGCCCTTGTGGCAGCCGCCCAGCAGCAGCACAAAGGGCCGCTGCATGGCCGCAATCGCGACGGCGGTCGAGGCGACGGTGGTCGACTTGGAATCATTGTACCATAACACGCCGTCCAGCTCCCGCACCGGCTCCAGGCGATGCGGCAGGGCGGCGAATGTGCGCAATCCCTCCGCCAGCTCGGCGAGGTCCGCCCCCGTTGCCCGGACGGCGAGCGCCGCCGCCAGCGCGTTCGCGACGTTGTGATCGCCGACCAGGCCGAGCGCTGCCCGCGGCAGCAGGACCGCTTCGTCGAGGCACAGCGTGTCGCGCTCCCGATCGTACCAGCCGTCGGCGCGCCGCCGCACCGAGAAGCGTAGCTGCTTCCCCGGCACTCCCTCGAGCATCGCGCTCACCGCGCCGTCGTCGCCGTTGCCGACCCACACCGACTCCGCCGTTGCGTTGAGCAGCAGCCGCCGCTTGTCCGCGTAGTAGTCGGCGAGCGAGTCGTACCGGTCGAGGTGGTCGGGCGCCAGGTTGGTCAGCACGCCCACCGCGGGGCGCAGCTCGTTCATGTCGTGCAGCTGGAACGAAGAGAGCTCGATGGCGAGCCACTCGGGCTTGACCGGCTCCAGCGCTACGGCACTGAGCGGCGTGCCCAGATTCCCGGCGGCGAGGGCGCGATGCCCCGCGTGGCCGAGCAGATGGCCGATCAGCGAGGTCGTGGTGCTCTTTCCGTTGGTGCCGGTCACCGCGATGTAGGGGAGGCCGGGAAGCGCCTGGAGCCCCAGCTCGGCCTCCGCGCGTACGGGGACGCCGGCACCGCGCGCCGCGGCGATGGGAGGCGCGTCCGAAGCGATCCCCGGCGAGACGACGCACAGCGTGGCGCGCGTGATGCGCTCGAGATCGTGGCCCCCGAGCTCCACGTCGGCGCCCAGCGTGCGCAGCTCCGCCGCCGCCGTTCGTAGCGATGCGGAGCCGCCTGCATCGGACGCGTACACCCTGCTGCCCGCCTTTAGCAATAGCCGGGCGGCCGCAACTCCGCTCCGGCCCAGACCGATCACCGCAACTTCGGGTTCATTCACCTGAGCTTGAGAGTCGCCAGGGCCAGCAAGGCGCAGAAGATGCCGAGGATATAGAACCGGGTCACCACGGTTGTTTCCGCCCACCCCTTCTTCTCGAAGTGGTGATGCAGCGGCGCCATGCGAAACACGCGGTGGCTGTCCGCGTACTCCCTGCCCCGAGTGCGCTTGAACCACTTGTACACTCCCACCTGGAGCATCACCGACACCTGCTCCGCCACGAAAACCCCGCCGATGACCAGCAACAGGAACTCCGCCTTGAGCAGGATGCTGACCGTCCCCAGCGCCCCGCCGATGGAGAGGCTGCCGGTGTCACCCATGATGACCTGGGCGGGATGGGCGTTGAACCAGAGAAAGCCAAGCGCGCCGCCCATCAGTGCGGCACAGAAGACCGTGAGCTCGCCGGCGCCGGGCAGATAGTAGAACTGGAGGTAGGTGGTGGAGTCCACCCGTCCGAAGGTGTAGGCGAAGAACGCGAACGCCGCCGCGGCGATTGTCGTCAGGCCGGCCGCCAGTCCGTCGAGCCCATCGGTCATGTTGACCGCGTTGCTGCTCCCCGTCACCACCAGCATCACGAACAGCACGTACAGCACCGGAGCGAACTGCACGAAGGTGTACTTGAGGAACGGCAGCGTCGTGGCGGCGGCGGGCAGCGTCGTCGTCGCAACCACCGGCCAGTTGAGCAGGTACAAGCCGAGCGCCAGTCCAAAGCTGCACTGCCCGACGAGCTTCCACTTGGCAACCAGGCCGCGCGACTTCCCCTCGACGATCTTGAGATAGTCGTCGAGGAATCCGATCGCCCCGGTCCAGAGCGTGGCGAGCAGCGCCACGACGACAAAGCGGTTATTGAGGGGCGCCCACAGCAGCGTGGGAATGATGGTGGCGAGCAGAATGATGAGCCCGCCCATCGTCGGGGTGCCCCGCTTGCCCTGGTGGCTCGCGAGCGTTTCCGCGCGAATCACCTGGCCGATCTTTTTCGCGCGGAGGCGCGCGATGATCGGAGGCCCGACCACGAAGGCCAGCAGCAGGGCCGTCAGCATCGCCCCGGCGGCGCGAAAGCTGATATACGTGAAGAGATTGAAGAGGATGTGGTCCCGCCCGAGGGGTGCCAGCAGGTGATACAGCATCGGGCCTCAGGTCGTGGGTGACGGGCGTGCCCCAAGATCGGGGAGCAGCCTTTCCAATGCAACGCCCCGGCTGCCTTTGAGCACGATCAGCTCATCGCCCTGGAGTCGTTTCGTGAGCTCCGGCGCCAGGTGCTCGACATCGGACGCGGTCAGGAGGCTCTCTCCCAGGACCGCGCGCTGGGCTTCGAGCAACGGCGCGAATTCCCCGACCCCCACCAGCAGCTCCGGCCGGAGCGCCAGGAGCAACCCGGCGATCTCGGCGTGGTGCGCCGCCGAGCTCTCTCCCAGCTCGCGCATGGTTCCGGCGACAAAGACGAGCCGGCGTTTCCCGCGCAGCGCCTTCGCCAGCTCGATCGCGGCTCGGAACGACGCGGGATTCGCGTTGTAGGCGTCGTGCAGGACGGTGAAGCCACCTACCTCTCGCAGCTCGCTCCGCCCTTCGGGCAGCTCCAGATGCTCCAGACTCCGGGCCACCCTTTCCGGATCGAGGCCGAGGGCTTCCGCGACGGTCCACGCCAGCATCGCGTTCGCCGCCTGATGCCTGCCACGGGCATCGAGCAGGAAGCTTTGGCCGCCGATGCTGACGCGCGGCCGGCCGTCGCTGGTGACCACGACCTTCGCCGGCTGCTTGTCCGCCCCGGCGAGTCCCGCGGAGATCACCCGCTTGGCCCGTTGCCGAGCGAGCTCGGCGAGGGTGGCGGGTTCGGTACCGACCACCGCCAGGGCCACGCCGTCGCTGAGCGCCAGCTTTTCGCGCAGCAGCTGGCCGGCGCTGCCGAAGCCCTCCAGGTGCGCGGCGCTGACATTGGTAATCACCGCAATGCTCGGCTCGATCACCGCGCGGTGCCGGGCGATTTCCCCCAGCTGATTCGCTCCTGCCTCGAGCACCAGCGCCTCGGTGTCGTCCGGAGCTTCGAGCACGGTGAGCGGAACCCCCACGAGATTGTTGAGGTTGTTCCTGGTGGCGTGGGTCCGGTAGCGGGTCCGCAGCGCTGCGGCGACCATCTCTTTGGTTGAGGTCTTGCCGTTGCTCCCGGTGATCCCGATGACGGGACCCGGGATGCTCTTGCGCCGCGCATGCGCCAGGTTCCCCAGGGCCTGCAGCGTATCGGGCACTTCGTAGAGCGTGAGACCGGGGACCGCGGGAGTCCCCGTGCGGACCACCGCACCGGTCGCTCCGGCCGCCCGCGCCGCCGGGAGGAAATCGTGCGCATCGAAGCGCTCTCCCCGGAGCGCCACGAAGAGGCGGTCCGGCCCGAGCTGCCGCGTATCGGTGGAGACGGCAACGTACGTGGGAGTGGGAGTGGCAGGGGGAGGCAGCCCGAGCGCCTGCCGCACCAACGCATCGGTCCACCGCATCACCGCGTCTCCCCGCTCCCGCTCAGTAGTCCAAGCACGATCTCGCGCTCGTCGAACGGCAGGTACTCCGTGCCGATGACCTGATATGTCTCGTGGCCTTTGCCGGCGAGCAGCAGCGTATCGCCGGGCCGCGCGGTCTCGAGCGCCACTCGGATCCCGGCGCGGCGGTCCGCCAGACGGACGTGCGGAGCGGTGGGAGGCAGTCCGGTTACGATCTCGTCGATGATGCTCTCGGGGTCTTCGGTGCGCGGGTTATCCGACGTGACCACGGTGAAATCGGCCAGGGTACCGGCGAGCCGCCCCATGATCGGGCGCTTGCCGCGATCGCGGTCGCCACCGCAGCCGAAGAGCACCAGGAGACGTCCCGGGGTCAGCGGCCGCAGCGCGGTCAGGGCCCGCTCCAGCGCGTCCGGCGTGTGCGCGTAGTCGCGCAGCACCGCGAACGGCTCGGCGGTGATCCGTTCCATCCGTCCGGGCACCTGCGGTGCCAAAGCCAGCCGGTCGGCCACGGTGGCGAGCGACAGTCCGAGTCCGAGACCGATCGCTGCCGCGCCCAGGGCATTCGAGATATTGAACTCGCCCGGGAGCGGGAGCTCGACCTCGCGCACCCCGAAGCGCCCCTCGATGCGGAAGCGGCTCCCGGTGGGGCCGAGCGCAGCGCCGGTCGCGCGAACGTCCGCGTCGGAGGCAAGGCCGAATGTGATGGTCGACGCCGAGCGAGGGATCGCCGTCCAGGCCGCCGCGTCCCGATTCACCGCGACGACAGCGTCCTTGCCCAGGAGCCCCAGCAGCTTGAGCTTGGCCGCGAGGTAATGCTCCATGGTCCGGTGATAATCGAGATGATCGAGCGTCAAGTTCGTGAAGACCGCTCCGGCGAACAGCAGCCCATCGAGCCGCCCCTGGTCTAGGCTGTGCGAAGACGCCTCCATGGCCACGCGGCGCACCCCGCGATCGCGCAGCGCCGCGAGGGTCGCGTGCAGATCTACCGGTCCCGGTGTCGTCAACGACCCAGCGGCGGACGGCACGCTCGCGCCGGCGCCGTCGAACGCCCCTAGCGTGCCGAGCGTCCCGCTGTCACCGCCCTCGTTCAGCAGGTGACCGATCAGACCGGTCGTGGTGGTCTTGCCGTTGGTCCCGGTCGTCGCGATGAGCTGCATGCCGGCGGCGGCATCGTCATACCACTCGCGAGCCAGTGCGATGGCCGCGAGTCGCGCGTCGCGCACCACGAGCTGCGGCACCGCGGCTTCGACACGGCTCTCCACTACGACGGCCGAAGCGCCGGCGCGCACCGCATCGGGGACGTAGCGCTGCCCATCCGCTTGCGTGCCCCGGACCGCCACGAACAGCGAGCCCGGCGTCACGCTCCGGCTGTCCACGGTCAACCCGCTGAATCCAGGAAGCGAATCGGGGGCGTGCCGCAGCAGACCTTCGCGACGGAGCGCCGCGACCAGGGCCGCGGCGGTTCTCATGGCGACTTTCCGGCCGCAGCGTAGAGGATCACGGTCCTTCCAACCGGCAGGGAGTCGCCCGCGGCAGGTGCGCTCCGCAACACGAGACCGCTGCCCTCGACGCGCACCCGGAGGCCGCGCTGGTGCAGCGCGAAGACCGCGGCGCGGACCGGCCGTCCACCGACGTCGGGAATCAGCACAGTCGCCGCGGCCCGTGGCGCGCTGGGGGGGAGCGGCCATTGCACCGCCGTGGTGGATCCGCGGCCGCCGGCTTCGCTCACCGCGCGGCCGCCCTGGGCCGGCCGCTCCGGAATGGTCTGATCGGTCGCGGCGCTGCGCTCGATGGTACTGCGCCGCGCGGCGAGCGCCTGGCGCAGCATGTCGGCCGTCATCGGGGCCGCGGTCAGCCCGCCGTAGTACTGGCCGCGCGGATGATCGATGGTGACGACCGCGACGAGCTGCGGGTCCTTTGCGGGGTAGATCGCGGCGAACGAGCCGGTGTACGCCCCCGAGACGTAATGCCCGTTCTCCACGATCTGGGCCGTGCCGGTTTTCCCCAGAATCCCGCCGAGGACCTGCGCGCGCCCGCCGGTGCCGGAATCGCTCGCGGCCTCGGCGAGAAAGCCGCGAATCCGCAGGGCGATGTCCCGCGTGATAACCCGGCGCACCACTTCGGGCTCGTGCCGGTAGAGCACCTCGCCGTTCGCGCTGCGGATCTCGCGCACCAACGTCGGCGCGAGCAGCAAGCCGTCGTTGGCGAGCGCGCCGTAGGCCGCCGCCAGCTGCACCGGCGTCACGTTGAAGCTGTACCCCATCGCCAGGCTCTGGGAGTTGTAGCCGTAGCGCCAGAGATCGGGCCGCAGCAGCGATCCGGTGGCTTCCGACGGGAATTCGACGCCGGTGGGCGCGCCGAACCCGAAGGCGCGCAACATCTCGTACTGCTCTTCGTTGTGCAGCTTGAAGGCGAACTTGGCCATCGCGATGTTGCTGGATTTCTGAATCGCGCGGGCCAGCGTCAGCTCGCCCCGCTCGGCGTGCGCATCGGTGATGACGCGGGTCGTCCGGGGACTGGTGGCGAACTTCCAGACTCCGTTCTCACCGGAGACCGTTTCAGTCTCGGTGACCCGGTTCAGCGTCAGCAGCGCCGCCGCGGTGAACGGTTTGGCGGTCGACCCCGGCTCGAACGGGGTCGTGAGCACTGAGGGGGTCTCCGCGACCCCCGACGACCGTAGCGAGGCGAGGGCGAGCAGCTCGCCCGTCCTCGGATCGAGGAAGACGACGTCACCGCCATCCGCCCTGAACTCCTTGAGCGCCTTGGCGAGGGTGTACTCCGCGATCGCCTGCAACTCCGCGTCGATGGTCAGCACCACGTCGTTGCCCGGAACCGGCTCGCGCACCAGGCGGCCCGGTGACTCGAGCTGCTGGCCCGACGACTCGCGCAGATCGGTGGTGAGCCCCGGGCTCCCCTCGAGCAGCGAATCGAGCGAGCGCTCCATCCCGGACATGCCGTGATGCCCATCGGGCGTGAGCGCGCCGATGATCGGAGCCGCGAGCCGACCCTGCGGATACGCCCGACTGTACGTGGTCTCGAGATGCACGCCACGCAGCCCCCGGAGGCGCGCCACCTGCGACCCGATGAAGGGACCGCTGAAATAGGGATAGCGCGGCGTGCCCCGCCGGAAGGAGCGCACCAGGGAATCCGTGCGCACGTGGAGATCGGCGACGGCAAGGTCGATGAGCCTGGCCGTATCCTGCACTTCGTTGAGCGCGAGCTGGACCCGGAACTTCGGCATCGAGACCACCAGCGGCGTCCGGTTGCGATCGTAGAGCGTGCCGCGCTTGGGATCGAGCTCCCGTTGTGCGGTCCGCTGCCTGGCCGCCTGCTGGGACAGCGCCTTGCCCCGCACCAGCTGCAGCCAGCCGGCGCGGCCGATGACCAGCGCGAGCCCAGCCACCAGGGCGACTTGCAAAGCGGTGATCCGCGCGGCCGGCTTCGCCATCAGGGAGTCCGGTGGGCGGCTTGCGCGGCGCTGTCGGAGGAGAGTCGGATGTTCTCGGAGTCGCTCGGCAGGTGCAGTCCGGCGCGCTCCATCCGGGGCACCAGCTGTTCGCGGCTCGTCGCGTTGCCGATGCGCCGTACCAGCTCGGCGCGGGTGGCTTCCAGCGTGGTACGCCGGTCCCGCAGCTCGGCGAGTCGCCGGGCGGTCAGCAGGGCGGCGCGCTGGCGGGTCACCACCAGCGCGGCCGCGCCGAGAAAGAGCAGCAGCCACAGGGCCAGCCAGTGCCGGCCTTTAAGCGTCACTCGCGGCACGGAAGATTCGCAGCCTCGCGCTCCTGGCGCGCGGGTTCATCGCCACCTCCGCGGCATCGGGAACCACACCGCCGCGAGGAACCGCTTGACCCAGAGGACGACCCCTGCAGGTGCAGACCGGTTGCGCGGGTGGACACACGCAGGCGCGACTCCAGTCATGAAAGGCTTGCTTGACGAGACGATCCTCGCCCGAATGATAACTGATCGCCGCAAGTGCCCCACCGGCGGTCAGCGCATCCCGAAACGCCGGGAGTGCCCGCGCGAGTCCCTCGAGCTCGTCGTTCACCGCAATTCGGAGCGCCTGAAAGATCCGGGCAAAGTCCGCCGGCCCCGAGCGGGGCCCCAGCACCGCACGAATCGCATTCACCAGGTCGTCGCTCACGAGGAAGGAGGTGCGCTCGCGTCGTTTCACTATTTCCCCGGCGAGGCGGCGCGCGCGCGGCTCATCGGCGTATTCGGCAAGCCAGTGCTCGAGCCGGGTCTCGGACTCGGCATTGAGCAACTCCGCGGCGGTCGGGCCGCCGTCGCCCATCCGCATGTCGAGCGGAACTCCGGGCCGGAAGCTGAAGCCGCTCGACTCGCGATCGAGCTGCCGGGAAGAAACACCCAAATCGAGGAGGATGAACTCGGGGTGGAAACCGGCAACGGACTGCAGCGCGACCTCGCTGGAATACTCGGTGTGCAGGTAGCGGATGCCCTGCTCTCCCAGTCGCGCGCGCGCCACCCGCAGCGCTTCGGGGTCGCGATCGATGGCGAGCAGCTCGGCGCCCTGGGCACGCATCGCTTCAGCGTGGCCGCCATCACCCAGCGTCGCGTCGACGGCGCGTTTCGCATCTCGGGCCGCCGCCAGTACCGCATCGAGGAGGACCGGCTCGTGATACACTGGTCACCGGTTACCGGTTACGGGTCACCCATAAAGGAAAACCCCGTCCGGGATCCCGAACGGGGCTGAGCGGGGCTGACGGGGCTCGAACCCGCGACCTCCGCAGTGACAGTGCGGCACTCTAACCAAGCTGAGCTACAGCCCCTGCTGCGAAGCCCCAAAAAATAGGGGCGCCGACCGTCACTTGCAATACGCTTTGATCAGCGAATCGATGTGCTTGTTGAATTGCTCGACCGCGTCGAGCCGCACCTTGATGACCGCTTCGTTGATACTCCGCCCCGCCTCGAGCGCGGGCTGAGCGTCCGCCAGCAACGATTTCATCTGCTGCGCCATGGGACACGACTTCGTGTTCACCGCCTCCTGATCCATGCCCGCAACTTCCTGGAACAGGGCGATGCCCATGATGTAGTTGTCCAGCTTGAAGAGCTGGCTGTTGGGCGGCGCGAGCTTCAGCGAAGCCTTGGTGACATCCACCGCCAGCGGATAGTTCGGCGGCGCCTGAATCAGCGGAAACGCACCGGTCGCGAGGATCGCTGCCATGTTCTGTTTGTCTTCCGGACCGCCGAGCCGCTCGATGTACGGCGAGAGCGCCATCGCATCTCCCGGGCGCTTCGCGTCGGACAAGGCCTTGGCCACCCGTAGCACCGGACTCACGTCGGAAGAATCCACCGTCATCAGCCGCTTGGTCACCGACACGGCGCTGTCGACGGGTCCCGCCACACTGTAGGCCTGCGCCAACTGCCCGATGAGCGTGGGGTTGCTGGGATACTTCACGACAGCGCGCTGCGACCACTTCACGAAGCTTGCGGTGTCGATGACCGGCATGGCGGTATCGCGCGCCGGCTTCTTGGCGATCGTGTCGGCCGGGATGTGCACCGTCTCCATCCGGATCGGGCGCGACGCGGCGTAGGTGACCTTCGTATAGAAGGTCGTGTCGGCCTTGGTGGTATCGAGCGCGTAGACCTGCTCGATGGCGTCCAGCGCGCACTTGTTCTTTTCGGGCTTTTCCTGCGCGATGCACGCGCCGAACTTGAGGTCCCACATGTCGGCGTTGGCGGGATCGAGCTTGATGCCTTCGTCGGCGACCTCTTCGGCCGCGTCGGGCCGCCCGTAGCGCTGGAACAGCTTGAAGGCTTCCTTCCGCAGCGGCTCGTTGGTCGGTGACACCCGGAGCAGCTGCTTGAAGGTTTCGATCGTCGCGGTGCTGTCGCCCTTGGCCTGGTACTCCACCGCGAGTGCGGTCCAGGCCGGCAAGGACAGCGGATCGCCGTCCGTGGCGACCTTGAGTTGCGCAATGATCGAATCCACCGGCGCCTTCTTGTCGATCGCGATCTTGGCCTGGCAGTAGTGGGCGAGTCCCGAGTTGGGCAGGGTCTTGATCGCCTTGAGCGCCGCTTCGGCGGCCTTCTCCGCCGACGTGCCGCGCAGGGTTTCGCATTGCTTGGCGTCCGGCAGGGCCTTGAAGGCCGGCTCGAGCGACGCCCCGATCCGGTTGCCGAAGTCCTCGAAGGACTCGTTCGGATTCTGGGTCAGGTGGACCATCTGGCCCGCATCGTCATTGATCCCGGTGATGCGGGTGTCGACGCTGTACCGCCCGCCGTCGCCTTTGAGCATCGTGGAGATGACCACGACCCGGGCATTCAGTGACGTCGCGAGCTGGCGCGCTACCATCGGCGGAAGCACGGCATCCACCGGGTACGCGTACTGCTGCAGCGCCTCGTTCATCTGGGCCCGTTGCAGGGTCTTGTACCAGCGGTCGGAGACCCGCTCCACCTTGTCCCGAAGCCCC
>CAYNNS010000082.1:0-893 GCA_964398345.1 uncultured Gemmatimonas sp.
GTTCGCGGTGTCGGACGTGGTGGTGCGGGGCGAGGTGCCGGCCGCGGTCCGCCGCAACATGGAGCTCTGGATCGGCTGCATTGCGGGCGCGCTCGAGGAGGAAGAGTTCCGCGCGTTGCTGAGGGTGACGGGATTCACCGACGTCGACATCGAGCCGACCCGGGTCTACCAGGTGGAGGATGCGCGGGCGTTTCTCGAGGGCACCGGGCTCGACGTGAGCGCGGTGGCGGGGGAGATCGAGGGGCGGTTCATGAGCGCGTTCGTGCGAGGCAGGAAGCCCGCGGCATGAAGACCGTGCTGTTCGCCTGTACCCACAACGCCGGCCGCTCGCAGATGGCGGCCGCGTTCTTCAATGCGCTCGCCGATCCCACGAAAGCGCGCGCGATCTCCGCGGGGACTAACCCGGGGGAGCGGGTACATCCCGAGGTGGTGGAGGTCATGCGTGAGGTTGGTGTTGACCTAGGGGGTGTGAAGCCGCGGAAGCTGACTCAGGAGCTGGCCGAGCGGGCCGACGTGCTGATTACGATGGGGTGCGAGGAGGCGTGTCCGGTAGTGCCGGGGGTGGTGCCGGTCGACTGGCCGCTCGAGGACCCGAAGGGGAAGCCGATCGAGAGGGTGCGGGAGATTCGGGAGGAGATCCGAGCGAGAGCGACCGTGTTGATAGGACTGAAGGCCTGGAGGAGCTGCTAGCCGGCCGATTTCAAGAACCGCAGAAGTAGGTCATCAAATTCGGAACTGTTATTCACCGAAAAAGAGCTCCTGTATATGCTTACCGGTAAATAAGCGCACCTTTGAGAGACTTAATCCAAAGGCCAATAGAAACTGTCTACGCGCGTATCGGTGAAGTCTCTGATCTCGGGAAAAGGAGAAACCCACCCTAAAGAAAATTTTCT
>CAYNNS010000082.1:903-11620 GCA_964398345.1 uncultured Gemmatimonas sp.
CAAGATGAAAAAGATAGGCTGGCGGAATGAAGAATAGCGTGAGCAGGGGCGGCAGGAGAATTCTACGGACATCGTGCTCGCCTAGTCCGTGTCCCCTGGTTGCAATTAGACGATAAGCTACGATGCAAATCGTTGCGAAAACAACAGCTGACAGAAACTTGCCGGTCGCTCGCTCGACGGTCTTGAACTCAGGCTTGGTACTCGCCACGGCGTGCGTCATAGCGACAACGAACATCAGGAACTGGAGGGCAAGCTCGGTAGGGAGAGAGAATGTGTACACCCCGACCACGTACTCTAGAATGACTATCGCGCGCAGTTGATGAAATAGTTTGTTGCGCCACCAAGACTTGCTTCCGTCGTTAGGACCGAGAGAGAAACCAAGTGCGAGCCCAGAGAAAGCGAACCAGAAGATCGTATCCTTCAACAGAGAGGAAGCCCAGAAGCCGTCGATGGAGAGTCTCCAACAAACGAATCCCGCATACAACGCCATAAGCAGCGTCGGCACGGACAACTTCCAATTGAACGTGCTCCGAACGAGGGGTCCGAGTGACCTGCGCACAGCTGCGATGCTTATGGCCCACCCGAAGAGCACCACAAGCCAAATCCCTGAGGCGATCTCTCGAGTGGTGAAGAGCGGTTCAGACTCCATTCGAACCAATCTCTTAAGTGCGTTCCGTTGAAATATAGGGAGATGATTCTGGTTCGGAACTAGCCAAGCGTCTGCTTGAGCGGGCTGAGCTGTTGCGAGAATGCCTATGCGCCCCCCCTCCGTATCGTCCCTTAGCAGCGCCGCCATAGCTGAGGCCGCGCTTTCAAGGAAAGGCAAATGTATCGCGACCCGTCGATGCAATAACGGTTTCCGCAGCTACAAGGTCGGTTTAGGCCTCAAGCGCTGAGGTTACCATTGGTCCCAGAGCTCAAGGTATCCTGTTGCCAGCGGCCGCAGCTGCTTCTTCATAACACGGAATGGAATTCGTCGAGTTGGGGAATTCGTACTGCGTGTGACCGGATGAGAGAGATCGGCTTCGAGGCGCAAGGTGTGAACACGGTCAATGATTCTGTACAACCGTGGGTATTTAATAGCAAGACGGGAAGTTGGTTGTAACGCGCTCCCAATATTCCCAAGCGCGTATCCGCCCAGGGTCACGTCGTGCTTGTAGAGCGCGTTGAGTAGAATGTCATTAATTGTGTCCGTAAGCACTATCCAGGCGGTTGAATCAGTTGTTGCATAGGAAGACCATACCGAGACCCGAGGGATCATTAACCTGTATGTCTTCGCATCTAGAATTGTCTTCCAAGAAACGCGCCGGAGATCTGGACCGAGAGTCGCGACAATCTTGTCCTGAATCGGGCAAGCTGTGGCGAGGACTCGGCCGATCTTTCCGGTCAGACGTAGCGCTTGCTGTGCGGCATAGTTAACGCCGGTTAACGGACGCGGCACCTCCAATCGATGAGTTACTAGTAGCTCTGCGGCGACTAAGGCGACGTCGTTCGATTCATCCTTCATCAGATCGTGCACAATGGCCTGAAATGACGGCACGCCGATGTGGTCTGGTTGGAGGAATGCTGGCGTCCATGCCCGTAGCCACCAACTGTACCGCCAAGAAAGCAAATCCCGACTGTCTTGCCAGTCCAACTGCTTGCGCCAAAGGAGAAGCGCAATGGCGGCAGCGCGAAGTTCGGCGCTCAATGAATATCGCCGGCCACCAGGCGAAAGCCGCGAGCGACAATATGAGAAAGCTTTGAGTTCTGCATCGCGATGGAGATTCTCGCGAATCGCGCGCAAGAGCGCAGCAGCGAATCCTGGATACAAGTCATGGCTGCGCAATACGTCCAAAAGTCGCTTTGAGACCTTCCGAGAGAGCCGTGGGCAACGCACCAAGTAGCGGCAGACAGGCTCATAGAACGAGGGCTCTCTGTCGAGAATCTCTAGAAGTCGGCCAATTAGGGGCGTGTGGGGGTCAGCGGACCCAAGGTCAAACTTGAATTGGGTCGGGTTCTCAACGCGAAACCGAGGCGACAGCGCAATCAGCCTTCTTCGGAGCTTCTTCTGGTCTCGTCTGACAAAGCGGTGACGAGGGTCCATGGGCTGGCTAATGCCCCTGATTTCCTCTTCGATGTTTTGTGACAGGGTGGATGCTCACCTTTGACGATTGAGGGAACAACCCAATCTCTTTGCTTCTAATATCAAGGTTAAAGAGTTCGTGGCGGAGGCTGGTTTCATCTTTGGCGAAGAGCCGAATGTCATCGACGTAACGAAAGTACCTCAGGGACCTATGTCTATCTGTGCTATCGAAATGACGAAGGACCACCTCTGCGACCAGACCCGAGGGCACTGGTCCCTGGGGGATTCCGTGGCCGTGATAGATCGGTTCCTTGTTCTTTGAGCCGGAATCGGTCCAGCGCTTCAGAAGCTTACAAAGCAAGCTGCTGCATTCCTCGTGCACACCGAGATCGGCGAGAAAATAGGTGAGAACCCCGTGGTCTATGCTGTCGTAACAGGCGGTAAGGTCAAACTTCGCGGCGTACGTAAAGCCATCGTGGAATGCTCGGCGCATGGCGTTAGTGAAGGTCGTGTATGATTTGCGCCAATCGCGGTAGAAGAACTCGGCATGCGGCCCGGCATATACGTGCCCAAAGACGCTGCGGTAGTATCGGGACTCGGCCCGACGATGCAGTCTATCGGCTATTACATTCGCGATCGCCTGAAAGACGATGTGGTCCTCGACTGACAGTAGCGTATAGGTCCTCTGAAGACCGCTGGGTTTGGGGAAATACACCTTCGTAGGTCGGGAAGGTTCGTAGGACCCTGATAGGATTCCCCGCCGAATACTGGCTAACCGGGCCTCGGCTGCGAGCCCAAAGGCTCGGTAGATCGACCTGAAGTACTCCCTGTAGGTTCGTTCAGTACTTGTACGCACCCGGAGCCAAGCGAGCTCGAGGTTGGCAGGAGCTGCTATACGACGAAGTTGGTAGTTTGCGGCCATCAGGATCGCGGTTGTGGGAGGCGTAACGTCCTGCGCTTGAGCTGCGGGGCCCTGGTGAGGCCGCCCCGCGAAGCCAGAGCTAGAAGATACCTCGCGGCGGCCGAGCCGCTCAGGGCCCCGCCAGCTCCAAGCGCGGGTTACCCACCGCTAATAACGCCATCCTTCGCGACGGAGCATCTCCTGAAGCGGGATGCATTCCGCACCGAAGTGGTCTGCGACATTCGGCAACTTGGCACTATTTGGTTTGGGAGCTTCCTCGGTGACCAGGACAGCGGGAAGGGCCATCGCTCGAGCAACTAGCCAAGGATCGGCTACTGGGTAGCCTCGTAGCCGCTGCTTCTCTCCGATGAGCTGTTGAAAGTGTGCCACTTGAAAGATCTTACCGACGTTAACCATTTCCTGTCCCGTCGGTGCCGTGAACATGTCGCTGCGTGTGGACATCCAGTTGAGTACGTGAGCGGCGGTATGCTGGGCGTTCAGCTCCTTTTCGACCTCCCGCACGGAGAGGAGCCGTTTGGCAGTGTGCAGAGCTTGGAGATGTTCCCAAAAGCTTGGAAAGGTCTCCGGGTAGTAGTTGCCCATGACGTGAAATGAATTCGAATCGACGACGTAGACGGTGGCAAGATTATTCATGGGCGAGGAGGAAAGCCTCTAGTTTGCCCATGTTCTTCGGCTTGATGTCTAGGTGCTCGGAAAGTTGCTCCGCGGTAATCTTGCCGGCGTTATACTGGCCAAACGCCAGCTTTAGGAGTGCATTCCCGAGATACGATGCCTTGGTAGCGTAATAGTTGCCGCCCTCACCGGATCCCGACCGAGCATCTTCGTCCCATTCAGCGGCCAGACGCTCGTAGGTGGTTTGGTCGACGACTTGGCGATCCAAGAACCGGCGAAGGACAACGACGCGGCTGACTTTGAAGCGCGTTGCTAGGTCGGGGATCGCGTCTATGTCCGCCGAGGAACCTCGCAGGAGTCGAGAGAGCACAGTCTGCGGAACGAGTACCTCGGCGGCAAACCGGTTGCAGGCAACCTCAATGCGTCGGGCCTCCCCTGCGAAGCGATCCACATAGCCCTGAGAGGTCTTGGCGATCGTGCTAACCCCGAAAAGCAGGTGCCCCAACTCATGAAAGAGTGTGAATGACTGCCTCGTAAATGGATGGCTGTTGTTTACGACGATGAGCGGAAATTGCGCGTCGAAGATACAGAAGCCACTGATCTCGTCTTGTTTGAAGGATCGCTTGATGACAAAGACGCCTGTCGCTTCCACCGCCTCTCTCCACTCAGCCATCGCGTCCCGAGTGCTGCCCCAGGCGAACTGATCCTCTGGTGAGACGCCAAGGTAGGCTCTGACCCGTTGTGCGAGGTCTTGTGGGTCAACGTTCAAGTTAGCCCGTATGTCTGTAGTGACGAGTCGCTCCGCCTGGGACTTTCCCCCGGCGAGCTCCCTAATGGACGTCAAGTAGGCGTGTGCGTCCCGTATAGCGAAGTGTGTGTCCGGTGCCAGGGAGTCTAGATCGAACTCAGGAACTGTTCTGAACTCGCTAGTGGGAGTCTCTTCCTCAGGGGGTTCCGGAAAGAACAGAAGCGCTACGGGCCGGTGGTATACGGTCTCGGCGAGGGCCTCAAGTTGGAGATAGGTGGGTGCCTGCTCGCCAGTCTCCCAGGCGGCCAACGTTTCTGGGGTCTTACCAATACGTGCGGCAGCCTCCTCGATGGACATGCCGGCCCGCTCACGGGCCCACCTCAGCAGGCGTGGATTGAATCCAGTTGCGCGTTCAGCCATTGTCGCAGGATAACCTGCTGAAGTAGAAGAGTGTGGCTAACTCGCGGTTCTGCTGCGAGGCGTGCCGGAGCCGCCGCAGTCCACCTCCGTCAAAGATACCTCGCGGCGGCGAAGGCGCTCGCGCCCCGGCAGCAGCAACCGCATGTTAGGTGGCTGCAAGCAACCGCTGAGATCCTCGACTAGGCTCCAAGCCTTGTCAGGAGGTCCTCAAAGCCGGCAGCATGAGATCCGATGTCGTAGAGGACTTCGGCTTTAAGATACCAATCTGATTGGAGCAAACGACCAAGAGCATCGTAGTGGACTTCCTGTGCTCCTCGAAACCCGTGGATGCAAACAAGATCACTAACCGAGAAGAAACCTGTTGTCTCTCCAGTGATGGCATCTCGGAGAAAGGGACGAGGTTCACTCAGCCTCGGCTTCTTCACACCTGCGACCTCCAATCTACGAAGCAACTCTGATTGGTCGCGCAAGGAGTGGAAACCAACCTTGATGTGACCTGTCCGCCAGCCTACGTGAAGGAATTGATGAATAGATTCCGTCATTCTAAGATTGTGTCTGCGATCTGCCACAAAGGCGTCGAGATCGCGGCATTTCGGTCCTCGCATAGCGACTGGGACCTGCCGGCACACACTCTTTGAGTAGCCATCCAGGACCTCTGCGAAGCGTGGCAGGAGCGCTACAAGCTGCAGCGCTGTCTCTGTGGATGGTACTGTCGTGAAGTGAGCAAGAGCTGCCGCGAGCTCGTTTTTGTAAATGCCATCCTGAGCTGCGCTGGCAATATCAAACGCGACGTCGAGTAGACTTTCCTCTGATAATCTGACGGCGAAGCTGTTGGCCATTTGTCACACGATTATTGAGGATGCCACCTAACTCTTGTCCTATTGTATTGAGAAGATACCAATAATTTGAGAGCTGCTTGTCGGTCAGCCCAAGTCCGCATCCTGGTGTGGGCACAGTCTCACCCGGTAGCCTGGAAGTGCATGCAGTCCTTCCGCCCCACAAACCGCCCTCCCCACTTCCACCCCGCCCGCTCGAACAGCTCCACCACATGGACCGGCATCATCCCCGCCTCCTGCTTCCACACCTTCCCCAGCGGGTTACGCTCCGGATCCAGGTCGATCGCCGCCCCGTACGCGTGCAGGCTCAACCTGCCGCTCCCCGCGATCCTCCGGTACTGATACGCCCCGCCGAACCGGTCCATCCGCACATACCGCACCGCCGCCGGCGCGCCGTACAGTTCCAGGATCCCCTTCAATGTCTCCCGTAAACTCTCCGCCACCAGCCGGTGACACCGGATCCCGATGATCGCCAGCGACAAGTCCCACGCCGCCCGCATCGGATACGGCGGCCGGATCGTCACCAGGTGCGCCGCCTCCCACGCCGCCGTCGGCAGCCCGTCCGCCCCCCGCTCGATCCGCCCGTAGAACTTCTCCAGCTCCGCCGGATCCTCCCTCGGCCAGGCATGTCCTCCTGAGAAAACCTTCTCATTGAATGCCATAGTCTCACCCTCATCCTTGAAGGCCGCCCCCTACGGCCGCCGGGTACCACCAACTACCCCCGACGGCCGTAAGCAGCCGGCTTCATGCCGCCGGAGCGACGCCGCCCGTAGGCGGAGCCGTTCCGTCCCCGGGCAGGCGCTTCTCCCGGTTCCACTCCGCCAGCAGGCCCGGATCGCTCCCGAACCGCCAGCGGTTCATCCCGTCGAGCAACCGCACCGCCTCCATCAGCTCCGCGAGCAGGCTGTCCATCTCGATCCGGGCGCCGATGTGGTCGAGCCGGGCCATGCGCTGCTGCTCGATGACGGCTTCGAACTCCGCCACCTTGCGCTCCAGGTCCTCCAGCAGCCGGGGCGACATCCCCTCCGCCACCAGCGCGTCCTTCTGCGCTTGCGCCAGCTCCAGCATCGACTTGACGGCGGTGAGGAACACCCGGTTGTTGGCGTGGAGATCGGGGAGCTTGAACCGCTCCGCCAGCTCGCTCCTGGTTTTGGCCGCCACCCCGCCGACCGCGACGAGATAGCGCAGGAGCTGGAAGTGGATGAGCTTCCGGATCTCCCGGCGGCGAACCCTCGCGCTCTTCGCCGCGGCCAGTCCTTCGAACTGCTTTCCCGCGATCGCCTCCGCCCGTGCGAGGCGCTCCTCGATCCGGCCGAGTACCGTGGCGTACTCGGGATCCGGCGAGGGATGGGCCCGGCTGAACGCCGAGACCCTCGCGGCCATCTCCAACTTCCGATTCACTCCCCTACGCATACCGGGGCCCTCCTCGGGACCCATTCCGGCGACGGCTGCCGGAAGCCGCGCCGGGTTATCCACCGATGATCCGAGCCTGGAACCCTTCCGCACTCGGCCGACGCGAAGGGGGAGAATCAAGGAGCGTGCCGTGACACTCTTGGCGGCAACGGTGCCGCCGCGGGAAATTCGGAGCAAAGCGTTGGAGGCAATGTCAACACGATGCACGACAGGGAGTAACCCGTTTTCGCGACCGACAAAATCGTGGCGGCGACGTGGCGTCGGTAGCGCCAGGGAGACGCGCGGGTTAAGCGCGGAGCACCATCGTGTGTCCTTCGGTGAGGACGTTTTCGCCGGCGTGCGAGGCCGTAGTGTCCACTTTCGCGTGCGTCACTCGCAGGGTGATCTGTGGAAATCCTCCGGAAAAGTCGTTTGCGGAACGGAAAAAGTCGCGTCCGCGACCGAACAACTCGCGGACGCGACCGAAAAGTTCGGTGTTTCCGGTGCGCTTACAGCAGCGGCACCCGTTCCCAACTGAACCGTTGCTGGTTCTTGGCGGGGTTGATATGCAGCCGGAGATACTCGGTGCGGCCCTTGTCGCTGCCCTCGACCACGATCCGCGTCAGGTTGGGAACCACCGGGGTCTGGGGGTGCATGCCGTGCAGCGGTGACGCCGCCAGGTACGGGTTGTCCACCTTGAACTTGTGGGAATCGCCCTCGAGCAGCAGCACCGGCCCGCCGAACTGAAGGGCCAGATCGCCGATCTGCTTCACCAGCGCGTCGTACCCGTCGAGCTGCGGCTCGGCGGGATCCCACATGTCGGCCTGGATGGCGATGACCACGCCGCCGGCGTGGGTCTTGATCGCCTGCCCGAACACGAAGTCGAGCCAGGCCTTGTTGGCCTTCGCCCGGCTGGCGACTTCCTGGGCCTGGGTGGGATAGTTGGCGGCGTCGGCCGGCAGCGGCAGGCCCCAGGGGGCGAGGTCGTTGTCGCTGCCGGGGATGTTCAAGGCGCCGAAGACCACGTGGGCGCGCTTGAAGTACACATCCTCGACGTAGTCGGCGTAGAGCGGATCGGTGGCCTGGCTCAGGACGTGGACGCTGTTGATGCCCAGGGTCTGCCCGACGACCGGAAAGAACAGCTTGCGTACCGCCTGCAGCCGCTCGGTCGGGGTGTAGAGCCCGTTGTTCTTGATCGCCACGTGACAATCGGTCCACTCGTTGTCGCCGGTGGTGTAGACCAGCGGATCGACGAAGGTATCGAAGAGCTGGCGGATGTCGGCGAAGTACGCGTCGGTGCAGGGAGAGTTCTTGCCGGCCTTGATGTCGCCGAGGTGGAGCACCAGCTGCACGGCGGGGTCACCGTTGATCAGCGCCACCAGGCTGGGGAACTCCTGGCGCTTGACCGGGCCGTACGGGGTGTCGCCGATCACGGCGAGCGTAAAGCCGTCGCCGTCCTCGCCTTCGTCCTGAACCTCGACGGCGCCGGTCTTGAGCGACGGGGTGACGGGGGTGGAGTCGCTGCACGCCGAGGCAAAGCCGCCCAGGGCGAGGGCCAGCCAGAATCCCGCGGTGGTCCGCTGCATGTTGTCCTCTCGTTGGGGTAAGAGCTTCAGGGCGGGACCAATCAAATTCCGGCGGGCGACGACTCCGTCACTGCGCAGTGTCCTCTATGTATAGGTCTGGGCTAGGAATTCTTTCTTTCGCGCGGTTTGACGTAACGGTAAGTCCGGCACTAGGTTGCTGGTGCGCGTGTGAGCCTCAGACCAGGAGGGTTCCGATGACGACGTGGTTTCGTGTCCTGGCGAGCTGTTGCTGCGGTTGCTGTGATCAGTGCTGCTGCGACGACTAGGACCAACGCGCTAGTGTAGGGTGGCCCCGGGGCAGATCACCCCGGGGCTTTTTCTTTACCAGAAGAAGCGTTTGACTCCGCGCAGACCCGGCCGCCACATGAGGAAGTAGATCAGCAGCCCAGTCAGCGTCAGGAACGCCAGCGCCGCGCCCCAGAACATCGCGAACACCAGCCCGCCGTCGCCGAACGCCTCGCCGCTGTGCAGCCGGTGGATGAAGGGCTTGTCCTCATATGACGTGACCGACAGCAACGCCAGGGTCTTGGCGTCTACCGTGAAAGTGCGGTCTTCACCCCCGGTCGGCTTGCCGGTGTAGATCTGGATGGCCGGCTTGGCTCCCTTGAACTCGAGGGTGACCTTGTCGACCGGCGCGTTCCCCCCCTTCGCCGCCGCCGCCTTGAATGCCTCGGCGAGCTTCCCGGCCCAGACATCCGTGCTGGATTCCAGCGTCACCGGGCTCACCACCTTGCGGAGCGCCTCGCGCGCCTCCTCTTCCGGCCCGAAGAACTCGGTCCACGCGGTGATGACGCCGGTGACCGCGGCCCACAGCAGAAACAGCGTGGCGGGGAAGGCGATCCAGCGGTGCCAGCGGCGCCAGAAGTTCGGATTCATGAATGCCCGAGTTGTTCGAAGGGGGTGTTGCCGATGCGGTAGCTCTTCCAGTCCTTGTAATCGAAGTGCCACCACTCCGAGCTGTTCACCGTGAACCCCTGCGCCTCCATCGCCGAGCGGAGCAATTCGCGGAGCCAGCGCTGGCGGGAGGTGCCGCCGGAGTAGGTCGGGAAGGAGCGCCCCGAGAACTCGTCGTAGGTCCCCGGCATCTCCACCGGCTTGCCGGTCCTGAGCTCGTACATCGTGAGGTCCACCGCGCAGCCGCGATTGTGCCGCGACCCGGTCGCCGGGTTGGCGACGAAACCGTGGTTTTCCGGCGTCGTCGCGTCCCAGAACATTTTGGTCACGTACCAGGGCCGGTAGCCGTCGTGGATCAGGAGACCGTAGCCCTGCTTCGCGAGCTCCCGGTGCGCGCGCAGCAGCGCCACGGCCGCCGGCCGCTGCAGAAAGGCCCGCGCCTGGGTGTAGAGCGGGGTGCCCATGAAGTTGCGGGTCGTGGCGTAGCGGATGTCGAGCTTGATGCTGGGGTCGAGCGTCACCAGCTCCACCAGGTCCGCGTTACGGAACTCGCCGGTCTCGGGCGGCGGGCTCGCCGCGAGCGCCTCCTTGCGGAGCTCCGCCACCGGATGCAGCGGCACCACGCGAAACACCTGGCCCGCCTCGGGACCGATGGCCCGCCGCCGCCACAGCGAGTCGCGCAGCGCCAGCGCGATCACCCGCCCGTGCGTGTCGAGCCGGAAGCGCAGCACGCTGCCGTCGAGCAGGAAGCGGTTGGGGCCGTCGGGCTGGAGCCGCTGCTCGTGGGTGGAATCGAACCGCGCGATCAGGGCCCCGTCGCGCTCCAGGATCATCAGCCGGGTGGCGCTGTCGGTGCCGTATTCGCCGATTAGCCGCTGCCAAGTGGGCGGGGGAGGTGCCGGCGGACCTTGGAGAAGGAGGGGTAAGGCGGGCATGTTGGTAGTTTATTGTTGGATTAGTCGATTAGTCGATTAGTGAAAGCCGCCGGGCCGTCCACTAATCGCCTAATCGCCTAATCGCCTAATCGACTCACTACGGCTTCGGCCGAGCGCGGAATTTCTCATACAACATCGTATGCCGGTCATCCCAGGGCATCAGCAGCCCGCGGATGAACACGTGCTTGACCACGCTGCGCACGTCGAGCGGATCGCCGGTGGTGACGAACAGATTGGCAATCTTGCCGACCTCGATGCTGCCGAGCTTGTCGCCCAGGCCCCAGATCTTCGCGGGGTTGATGGTGAC
>CAYNNS010000083.1:0-11593 GCA_964398345.1 uncultured Gemmatimonas sp.
CGATCGCCAACCTGCAGCATCCCCACATCCTCGGCCTGATCGACTCGGGCGAAGCCGAGGGGCTGCTCTACTACGTCATGCCCTTCGTGAGCGGCGAGTCGCTGCGGCAGAAGCTAACCCGCGAGAAGCAGCTCCCGATTCCCGAAGCCCTCCGCATCGCCTTCGAGGTGGCCAGCGCGCTCGACTACGCGCATCGGCAAGGCGTCGTGCACCGCGACATCAAGCCCGAGAACGTGCTGCTCCACGACGGCCAGGCCATGGTCGCCGACTTCGGCATCGCGCTCGCCGTCACCGCCGCGGGCGGCGGCCGCATCACGCAGACCGGGATGTCGCTCGGCACGCCGCACTACATGAGCCCCGAACAGGCCCTGGGCGAGCGCGAGGTCACGCCGCGCTCCGACATCTACGCGCTCGGCGCGATGACGTACGAGATGCTGACCGGCGAGCCACCCTTCACCGGTGGCACCGCGCAGGCCGTGCTCGCCAAGGTGATGACCGAGAAGCCGCTGCCGCCCTCGGCGACGCGCGAAACCGTAGCGCCGCACGTCGAGGCGGCGGTTCTGGTCGCCTTGGCGAAGCTCCCCGCCGACCGCTGGGGCACCGCGCGCGAATTCGCGGATGCCCTCGCCAATCCTTCGCACACCGCCGCGATCGCCATCGCCATGCGGTCCGTGCCGAAGGAGCCGCGCAACTGGAAATCGGTGGCGCTCGGCTTGCTGGTTCTGGTGGCCTTGGTTGCTGCCGCTGCGATCTGGGGCTGGCTGCGGTCGCGCCCGCATCCGCAGGTTACCCGCTTCAGCTTCCCGGTGTCGGCGTCTGCGGATGTGTCCCTCTCCGGCAACGGGCTTCGCCTGGCTTTCGCACCCGACGGCGCGAGTCTTGTCTACGTCGGTGAGGGTCGCAACTTCACCCAGCTCTTTCTTCGGCGGCTCGACGACCTCACTCCGCACCCGATTCCCGGGACCGAAGGCGCGGTCAATCCCTCCTTTTCTCCCGATGGCAAGCGCGTCGCATTCGTGGCGGGCTCCCCCCGGGCGCTCAAAGTCGTGGCGCTCTCCGGCGGTCTGCCCCAGGTTTTGAGCGACTCCCTGGTCGACCTCGGTGGTGTCTCCTGGGGCTTCGACGGCTACATCTATTACGACGCGCACTTCGAGGGCGACGGCCTCGCTCGCATCAGGGAGACGGGCGGCAAGCCGGAGATCGCCAGCCGGCCCGACAGCGGTGAGTCCTGGCACGCGTCGCCGGCCGCACTCCCCAACGGCAAGGGCGTGTTATTCAGCATCGCCCGGGGCCGCGGCGTGAATCCCTTCGACATCGGTGTCCTTGACACCCGCACCGGCAAGCACCGCGTGCTGCTGCGCGGTATCGCTCCCGAGTACGCCGGATCGGGACACCTGCTCTACGTGACCGAGAGCGGTAACCTGATGGCCGTTCGCTTCGACCCGGATCGCCTCACGACTTCCGGCGACCCCGTAGCGCTGGCGGAGGGGGTTGCGGTTCGTGGACTCGGCCGCGCCGACCTGGCCGTCGCCGGCAATGGCATGCTGGGCTACATGGCGGGTGCGGCCGGTGGCCGATTGCGGGAGCTGGTCTGGGTGACCCGCAACGGGACCACGACTCCCGTCGACTCGTCGTGGCGCGTGCCGATCCTCGCTCGGCCCGCGCTGTCGCCGGACGGGAAATCCGTGACGCTCACCGTGGCCAACGGAACGCGCAGTGAGATCTGGGTCAAACGGCTCGACCAGGGGCCGGCAAGCAAACTGACCGACGTCGCGGGGGGAACGCCGAACTGGACACCCGATGGTCGGGGGATCGTCTTCTTTGGACCGGGGGGACTGTTTCAGGGCCCCGCCGACGGCAGCGTCGCCCCCAGCCTTCGCTATCGCCAGCTGAATGGAATGTCGTATCTCGAGTACTCGACTGATGGACGATGGCTCATCGGCACACTGGCCGGAGACGTCGTGGGGTACCACGCCGGCGATTCTACCCCGGTGACGCTGGTCGGCGGTCCGGGCACGCAGCGCCGGGCTACGCTTTCGCCCGACGGACATTGGCTCGCCTACGAATCGGATGAAGACGGCGCCAGCCAGGTTTACGTCCGTCCGTTCCCAACGACGCAGACCGCCAAACGCCAGATCTCGACCAACGTCGCTCTACTGCCGCGCTGGTCGCGCGATGGCCGTGAGCTCTTTTACGCCGATCCCGACCTCAACATCATCGCGGTGCCCGTTTCGCTCACCCCCACCTTCTCGGCGGGTGTCCCGAAGCGGTTGTTCAAGAGCGACGCGCTGGTGGTGCCGGTCATCGGGTTCGACGTGGCTCCCGATGGCAAGCGCTTCCTGTTCGCCCGGCCGATTGGCGGAATCGGTCCGGGCAACGATCAGCTGGTGGTCGTCGAGAATTTCTTCGAAGAGCTGAAGGCCCGGCTGCCCTAGGGGGCGACCCGTCCCCCGACCATCGTCCAGCTAACCCGCTCCGTGGCCGTAATGTCCTTGAGCGGATCGCCCGGCACCGCCACCAGGTCCGCCAGCTTACCCGCCTCGATGGTGCCGCGATCCTTCACGCCGAGCAGATCCGCCGCGTAGAGCGTCGCGGTGCGGAGCGCCTCGAGCGGGCTCATGCCGCACTGCACGTACACCGCGAACTCGTGCGCGTTCTCGCCGTGGGGATAGACCCCCGCGTCGGTGCCGAAGGCGATCTTGACCCCCGCCGCGATCGCCTTCTTCAAGCTCTCCCGCGCCAGCGGCATGATGGTCTCCGCCTTCTTGCGCACCAGCGGCGGCAGCACCGCGAGGTTGATCCGGTCGATCAGATACGACGTCGGCACCAGATAGGTCCCTTTCTCCTTCATCATCGCGATCGCCTCGTCGTCGAGCATCGAGCCGTGCTCGATCGATGCAACGCCCGCGCGGATCGACGCCTTGATGCCCTCGGTACCGTGCGCGTGCGCCGCCACCTTGATGCCGTGGCGCGCCGCTTCGTCCGCGATCGCCTTGAGCTCCTCGTCGCTGAACTGCTGGGCGCCCACCGGGCCCTCCATCGATAACACGCCCGCCGTCGCGCACACCTTGATCACCTGCGCGCCGTGCTTGATCTGGTAGCGCACCGCCTCGACCGCTTGCCAGGGTCCGTTGGCGATGCCGTCCTGCGGCCCGTGCTCCAGGATGCCGGGCGCGAATCCCGTGGCGTCGCAGTGCCCGCCGGTGATGCTGATCAGATTGCGCGAGGGCACCACGTGGGGTCCCACCACCAGGTGCTTCTCCACCGCTTTGCCGAGCGCGACGGTGACGTCGCCGCCGAAATCGCGCACGGTGGTGAAACCGGCCCGGGCCGTCTTGAGCGCGTTGGCCACCGCCATGTAGGCGTGGTCGGCGTCGGTGAGCGTCACCGGCTCCGTGAACGACGTCGCCGAGATCTCGCTGCCCAGGTGGGTGTGGAGGTCCATGAACCCGGGCAGCAGGGTGACGTCGCCCAGGTCCACGGTCCGGGCGTTGGCGGGCAGGGAAGCGGGATTCACCGCGGCGATCCGGTCACCCTGTACCACGACGGTGGCGTTGTTGAGCATCCGTCCGCTGCTCACATCCAGCATGCGCGCGGCGCGGATCACCAGCGGCGGGGCGTCCTGCGCCTGCACGTGTGGGCCAGCCAGCACGCCGGCGAGCCACAGCCATCGCGGATTCATGAATCGCTATCCCAGGGTTGAGAATTCGACCGTCATCGGGTGCGGCACCGCCTTCGGGAACCGGGTCGCGGCCAGGAACGCCAGCGCGGCTCCGGCCACCAGATAGAGCGCCGGCGCCATCGGCAGCCCGGTGCGCGCCAGCAGCCACTCGGCGACCAGCGGCGTGGTGCCGCCCAGGAGCGCCACGCCGAGGTTGTAGCCCACCGAGAGCACCGTGCAGCGGAGCCGCCAGGGCGCCAGCTCCGCCATCGCAGCGGGTAACCCGCCACCGTAGATGCCCAGCAGTACGGCTAACCCGCCCTCGCCGAGGAAGATGCTGAGCGGCGTCCCGCTCTTCATGAGCAGCATCAGCGGATAGGCGAACAGCGTCATCCCCGCCGCGCCCGCCATGAGCAGCGCCCGCCGGCCGAAGCGGTCGCTCGCCTTGCCCGCGAGCGGATTCACCAGCAGCAGCAGCCCCATCGCGGCCGTATTGATGCCCAGCGCCGTGCTCCCCGGCACGTGTGCCACCTGCTGCAGCCAGGTCGCCGCGTAGACGAACGCCGTATAGAACGTGATGCTGACGCCCGCGGTGAGCAGCACCAGGTGCGCGATCGCGCCGCCGTACTGCGAGAAGGCTTCCTTCAGCGGCGCCTTCGAGGTCTCCTGCTGCGGTTTGCGTTCCACGTAGTGCTTGCGCACCCAGAACCCGCCGAGCGCGACCAGCAGCCCGAGCGCGAAGGGGATCCGCCAGCCCCAGGCCAGGACCTGGTCCGCGGGCAATGCCGCGTTCACGATCGCGCCGGCCGCCGAGCCCAGCAGGGTGCCCGCGCTCGCTCCGAACGGCCCCCAGCTCCCCATCCAGCCGCGGCGGCCCGCCGGCGCGCCCTCGACCAGAAACACGGCGGACGCCATGTATTCGCCGCCCACCGCGAGGCCCTGGATCAGCCGGAACAGCACCAGCAGGACCGTCGCGGTGACGCCGATTTTCGCGACATCCGGCAGCAGCGCCACGAAGAACGACGGGAACGCCATCGCCAGCACCGAGCCGATCAGCGCCTGCTTGCGACCGTAGCGATCGCCGATCCAGCCGAACAGCGCGCCGCCGACCGGCCGCATGATGAAGCCCGCCGCGAAGGTGCCGAACACGGCGATGGTAGACGCCGTCGCGGAATTCGACGGAAAGAAGTGCGCTCCGATCTGGCGCGCGAAGAAGCCGAACAGCGCGAAGTCGTACCACTCCAGCATGTTCCCCACCACGCCGGCCGCGATCCCCCGTCGAACGGTCTGGACGGTGCGGAATTGCTGGGTGTCGGCGTACTCGGGAACGATCTCGGGCAGGACCTGCGCGGCGGTCGTCATCGCGGTGGCGGCCTGTGCTGGAGGGGACGCAGCGCCGCGACGAGCGCGGCGGGAGTGTTGTAGATCGCGGGGGCGAGGTCGAAGGTCAACGTGTAGGCGCCCGTCGCCCCCGCCGCGGTCGAGGTGGCCTCGATCGTAAAGTTGGCGGGCGCTCCCGCGTTGGTATAAGTAACCCGCGCCGTCGTCCCGCCCCCGCCGTTGTCGTCGAACGCCAGCACCGGGGCCGCGCCCAGCGCCTGGCCGGCGAGTACCCGGAGATACGGGTCGAAGGCGCTGGAGCTCATCGTCACCGTGAGGGTCTGCCCGGTGAGCGCCCAGGTGTAGAAGCGGTCCGACGTCGTGCCCGCCGTGATCCCGGGGCAGTCGCTCGCCGCGAGGGTGAGGCTGGCGACGACGCCGGTCTCGAACATGGCCACCGGCCCGCAGCTCCCCAGGTTGGCCGAGCTCGCGGTCGCGGTCAGCGTGTAACTCTGGCCGGCGGGGAAACCCGTGAGGGCGTCCGCCACCTCGACGTCGTGGTCGCCGGGCGCCATGAGGAAGGGAAGCGAGACGCTGCTGCCCGACGGGTACGCGATCACATCGCGTGAGGAGAGCGCGCTCTTCACTTCCACGTTCACGGGGTTGTTGGTGGTGAGGTTGAAGGCGAGCGTTTGCTGGCTGTTCAGGGTGAGCGAGTAGCGGTCGCGCGCGCCTTTGCCCGTGGGCACCAGGCAGTCGGTGGCGTTGCTCAAGCTGCCCGGCGTCGCCGTCCCGATCGCCAGCGGCTGCCGCGCGCAGCTCGGACCATAGGCCACGGCACGCCCAAGCAGGCCCTGAAAGTCGGTGATTCCGTTCGCCACGAAATACCACTGGCCCGCCGAGTTGCCCGAAATGCTGCAGAGCTGCGAGGTCCCCGCCAGCATCGAAGCGCAGTCGAACGCCGTCGCCGTCGGGTAATTGCCCTTCCGAGCATAGAGATGAACCGTGCCGGTGCCGTTGTACGTCGCCACGCGAAGGTCCGTCGTGCCTGCAGGCACGACGAAGCTCGCATAAGACAGGCTGCCCGCGGTCGAGCTGAAGGCCCCGCTTTCGTTGCCATTGGTGACAACCGTCACGAGCGGCGAGCCGTTGAGGCTCAGTCCCGCGCTCGTGACCGCGGCGTACCCTGCGGCCGCGAACTGCAGTGTCGTTGTGCCGCTGCCGGTGAGCATCAGATCGTTGAAGGTCGCCTTGCCGGTCGCGTCGGTGTTGACCGTGAGCACGGCATTGGCCTGTCCGCCGACCGGGGGGGCCAATCCCGCTACCCCAAGCGCGCCGGTGCCGCTCGCGACCGACACTGTGACGGGTACGCCTGCCTGCGATACCGGATTGCCGTTGACATCGGCAACCTGAACGATGGGTTGCTGGAAGAACGGGATGGCGCTCTGGGGACTCCCGCTCGGCGCGGTCAGCAGCGTGAGCCGTGGCAGCACCGGCACCGTCGCCGTGGTTCCCACATCCACCGATTGCGTCCCGTTGATCGAACCGCGCAGCGTCTCGGCGCCCGCCGCCGGCCCGAGGTGCCAGGTGGCGGAAGCGATGCCGTCGGCCCCGGTGCTGACCGTCGTGGTCGCCGCCCCGCCCACGCTGCCGCCGCCGGTCAGGACCGTGAAGGTGACCGCCTTGCCGCTTTCGGGAGTCGTGATGTTGCCGGACGGACCGTGCAGCACCTTGAACGCCACGGTGACGTCGGTCGCCACCTGGGCGCTGGTGGGGAGCGTCCCCGACTGGGTGAGGGACTCGAGATCGACCGGTGCGGGCCCCGTGCCGGAGCTACCGCATGCCAGGAGCGGCAGCAGTGCAAAGCAAACCGGCATGCGGATGCGCATGCCGGAGAGAATACGGCTAGAAAACGGAAGGAGGAAGGAGGCAGCGGCGCCCCCTCCCTCCTCCCTTCAGTCTACTGACACCGCTTCCGACTACAGACCACCGACTTCGACGTGCTGTTGCTTCCCACGCCGTTCTGCACCGTGAGCGTCACCGGGTAGGTCGCACGCGGGGCAAAGCTGTGCGACGCCGTCACGCCCGAGGCGCTCCCGCCGTCCCCGAAATTCCAGGAGTACGTGTTCGCGTTGGTCGAGCTGCTGCCGTTGAAGCTGCAGCTGAAGCCGTTGCAGCTGTACGTGAAGCTCGCCGTCGGTCCCGACGGCGGTGGCGCCGACACCGTCACCGACTGCGTCTGGCCGTTGCTGCCGTTGGCGTCGGTCACCGTCAGCGTCACCTGGTAGGTGCCGCCCGCCGCATAGCCGTGGCTCGTCGTCTTGCCGCTGCCCGTGCTCCCGTCGCCGAAATCCCAGCTGTAGGTCGCGCTGGCCAGCGCGGTACTGCCGCTGCCGTCGAAATTGCAGGAGAGGCCCGTGCAGCTCTTGGTGAAGCTCGCGACTGGCGGGTTACTGCCGCCGCCGCCCGCGCTGATAAACGCGGAATAGAGCAGCAGATTGGCGGTGCCGGCCGGAATCCCGCTGATCTTGTTCGCGCTCGCGTTGTTGACCAGGGCGTCGCGCACCTGCTGCGCCGTCGCGCCGGGGTTGGCCTGCAGATAGAGCGCCGCGGCGCCCGCCACGTGCGGCGTCGCCATCGAGGTCCCGCTGATCGTGTTGGTCGCCGAGTTGCTGCCGATCCACGCCGAGGTGATGCCCACACCGGGGGCGTTGATGTCGACGCAGCTGCCGAAGTTGGAGAAATACGCGAACCCGTCACCGCTGTCCGTGGCGCCCACCGTGATCGCGCTCGGCGCGCTGGCCGGCGAGTAGAGGCAGGCGTCGGCTGCGCTGTTGCCCGCGGCGATCGCGTACACCACGCCCGCCGCCACCGAGTTCTCCACCGCCTGATTGAGCGAAGACGAGAAGCCGCCGCCCAGGCTCATGTTGGCCGCCGCGGGCAGGTGCTTGTTCGCGGTCACCCAGTCGATGCCCGCGATCACGCCCGAGGTGCTGCCCGAGCCCTGGCAGTTTAACACGCGTACCGCGACGAGCTGCACGTTCTTCGCGACGCCGTAGATCGTGCCGCCCACCGTCCCCGAGACGTGCGAGCCGTGGCCGTTGCAGTCGGCCGCGTTGCCGCCCGAGGTGACCTCATCGATGCCGGCGCTCGCGCGACCGTTGTACTCGTTGTGGGTGAAGTTGATGCCGGTGTCGATGATGTAAACCGTGACCCCGGTCCCGTCGGCGTTGTAGGTGTAGCTCTGGTCGAGCGGGAGCGCATGCTGGTCGATGCGGTCGATACCCCAGGTCGCGTTGCTCTCCGTCGTCGAGAGCGACACTACCTGGTCCGGCTCCACGTACGCGACGCTCGGCTCGCGGGAGAGCGCGGCGACCGCCGCGTCCGACAGATCCACCGCCAGCCCCTTGAGCGCGCTCTTGTACAGGTGCTTGAGGCTGCCCTGGTGCACCCGCAGCAAACGCTGCACTTCGCCGTCCACGTCGGACACGTTGTTCTTGAGCACCACGATGTAGCGACCGGGGATCACCGCGGCACCCTGACCCTGCGAAAACACCGGCGCCGTGACCGGCGCGGAGGGCACGGAGACGTCGCTGCACGCTGCCACTGCAGTGGCAAGCAGACCTACTGCAAATCTTTTCACGGGAACACCTTCCGGAGTCGGTCTCGAGTTGGAATGTAGGACTAGACACGATAGCAAATCCGCCCGGTCCGGACAAGATGGACCCCCCGCCGGCAAGAGGTAGATTCTCGGTCCCATGCCCCTCACCAAGTCCCGCTTCGCCGCCGGCTGCCAGTGCGAAAAACTGCTCTGGTGGACCGTGCACGAGCCGGAAGCCCGTGAGCTGCAGCCGGATAAGGTCCTGCTGGACCTCTTCGACCAGGGGCGCCAGGTCGGGGAGCTGGCCCGTACGCTGTTCCCCGGGGGGATCCTGATCGCGGCCCCGCAGGAGTGCGCCGAGCGGGTGGCCCAGACCCAGGCCGCCATTGCGGCCGGGGCCAGCGCGATCTTCGAGGCGAGCTTTCAGGCGGGCGGCGTCTTCGTCGCCGCGGACGTCCTGCTCCGCGGCGATTCCGGGTGGACGCTGATCGAAGTGAAATCGTCCAGCTCGGTCAAGCCGGAGCACATCCCCGACGCGGCGGTGCAGACCTGGGTGGTGCGACAGTGCGGCGTGGAAGTAACCCGCGTTGTGGTCATGCACCTGAACCCCGAGTACCGTCACCCCGGCATCCTCAACGAGCTGCTGGCGCAGAGCGACGTCACCGAGGCCGTCGCGGCCTGGCTCCCCCGGGTACCCTGGCTGGTCCAGGACTTCGCCTCGGCGCTCTCCGGACCGCTGCCCGGCAAGGAGCTCGGGCTCCAGTGCTGGGAGCCGCGCGAGTGTCCTTTCCAGGACCGCTGCTGGCCGGACGATCCCAGTCACATCCGGCTGCTCTACAACGTGGGACCCAAGCGCACCGTCAGCTACATGACCGCGGGCGTTCACACGGTCTGGGATATTCCCAAGACGACCCGGCTGCCTCCCGCCGCCAGCCGCCAGCTCCGTGCGATGCAGCAGCAACGCCTCATGGTCGAGCCCACGCTCGCCGCGCAGCTCGAGCCCTTCGAGGGCCCGCTGGGTTTCCTCGATTTCGAGACCGTGGCGCGCGCGGTGCCGGTGTGGGACGGCCTCGCGCCCTGGGGCGCCGCGGTCGCGCAATTCAGCTTTCACCAGGAACAGGGGGACGGGACCTACCAGCACACCGGCTGGCTCGCCGAAGGCCCCGGCGATCCCCGCCGCGAGCTGGCCGAGGCGATGCTCGCCGCCACCGCCGGCGCCCGGCGTATCGTCACCTACTCGGCGTACGAGCAGACCCGGATCCGCGAGCTGCAGGCCGTGGTTCCCGAGCTCGCCGGCGAGCTCGACGAGCTGCTCGACAAGCTGGTCGACCTGCTGCCGGTGGTGCGCAACAACGTCTACCACCCAGAGTTCCGCGGCAGCTTCAGCCTCAAGTACGTGCTCACCCCGCTGGTGCCCGACCTGAGCTACAACGACCTGGTGATCGTGGATGGCCGCGTCGCCAGCGTCGAGATCGCGCGGCTGCTCTTCGTGGCGCACCGGATTCCGCCGGAGGAGCGCGACCGGCTGCGCGAGGACCTGCTCGACTACTGCGAGCGCGACACCTGGGCGACGGTGCGCCTCCTGGCGCGGCTCCGCGAGCTGGCCCAGCACGGCGCGTGACGCTGCTCGAGGTCCAGGGGCTCACCAAACACTTCGGCGCGACCCGCGCGCTCGAGGACGTCTCCCTCGGTATCGCGGCCGGTGAAATCGTCGGGCTGATCGGCCCGAACGGGGCGGGGAAGACCACCCTGCTCGAGTGTCTCGCCGGGGTGCTGCCGCGCGACGGGGGGCGCATAACCCGCAGCGCGCCGCTCTTCTACGTCCCCGACGGCATCGTTCCCTGGGAGGCGCACCCGGTCCGCTGGGCGCTGCAGTTCATGGGGCGGCTCCACGGCGCGGACCCCTCGGCCCCCGCCACCGTGAGTGCGGAGCTGGGCCTCGCCCCGCTGCTCGACCGGCCGCTCGGCACGCTCTCCCGCGGCCAGCGCAAGCGCGTGTTACTGGCGCTCGGCCTCGTGACGCCCGCGCCGCTCCTGCTCTTCGACGAGCCGTTCGAGGGGCTCGACGTCCGCCAGGCGCGGGAGACCGCGGCGCTGCTGCGCGCCCAGACCGCCCCGCCGCGCGCCCGCACCCTCTTCCTTTCCATTCACCAGCTGGGGGACGCGGAGCGGGTCTGCGACCGCATGGTGCTGCTGTCCGGGGGACGCGTGCTGGGCGCCGGCACCCTCGCCGAGCTCCAGGCGCGGGCCGAACGGCCCGGGGCCCCGCTCGAGGACGTCTTCCTTGCGCTCACCTAGCTTCGCGCTGCTCCTCGCCAAGGAGGCGCGCGCGCTGCTCGCGGCGCGGTCCTGGTGGCTGCTGCTGCTCGCCTGCGGGTTACTGGCGGGTCAGGCGGCGGGGACCGCCTTCACCGCCTACGCGGAGATGAGCGGCGCCGGCGGCGGCCCCGCGGCGCTGGCGCAGGGACTCGATCCGCTCGATGGCGTGGTCATCCCGATCCTGGGCACCCTTTCGCTCGCCGCGACTCTCTTCCTCCCTTTCGTGGTGATCCGACTGCTGGCGCACGAGAGGAGCAGCGGCGCCTGGAAGCTGCTGCTCCAGGGACCCGCGTCGCCCGCCCGGATGGTTACGGCGAAACTCGTGGTCCTGCTCGCCGGCTGGCTGGTCGCCTGGGTGCCGGCGGTCCTCTGTCTGGTGCTCTGGCGCGGAGCGGGCAATCACCTCGACCTCAACGAAACCCTCTCGGTGCTGCTCGGGCAGCTGCTCTTCTCCTGGCTCGGTATCGGCATCGCCGCGGCCGCCGCGGCGCTCAGCGACAGCGAGGCCAGCGCCGCGATTCTGGCGCTCGGCCTCACCGTGGGCGGCTGGGCCCTCGACCTGCTGGGCGCGATGCGCGGCGGCTTCTGGGCGCGGGTCGCGGTCTACACCCCCGCCGCCGCGCTGCGGAGCTTCGAGCAGGGCCTGGTGCGGGCCGGCACGCTGGGGGTGATGCTGCTGCTCGGCGGGTTAG
>CAYNNS010000084.1:0-11502 GCA_964398345.1 uncultured Gemmatimonas sp.
CGTCGCCCCAGACCCAGCGCGCGTTGCGCATGTTCTTCCCCACGTTGTTCCAGAAGGCGGCGATCCCGGCGCGCAGGGAGTCGGGGGACGCGATCACGTGCCCGCCGCTCGCGGAGATCACCCGCCCGGTGTCCGGATATAAGCCACTCATCCGCTCGAGGACCCCAGGCCGGCTGAAGTCGTAGGCAGCCTCGATCCGCGCCTTCAGGGTATCCGCAAGGGCGGAATCGTTGCCTTCCCGGTACCCCGGAGCGGGGCGGCAGGCGCTCATGGCGGCGAGCGCCAGGGGGCCGGCGAATAAGGGTCTCACTGCCGTCAGGCGTCCTTTATAGGTGACACTCGAGGGGAAAAGTGTACTCGCTGGGTGACAGGGGCCACCGCTTGAGGCCTCGTAGAGGCACTTGCGGCCTGGCGCAACATATGCAGCAGCTTTCCCCGCGCCAAATCATGGTAAGATTCAGGAGGTTCCCGTGCGCAACGCTCTCTTGATCTCGGTCGCCGTCGGGGGCGCCTGGCTGGCGGCCTGCTCCAAGCCCGCCCCCGAAAGCTCGGCCAGCCGGGATATCCGCCTGGCTACCCCGGCTTCGGCCGGCGCCCCCACCGTCTCCACCCTGGAATCGGGCAACACCCGGCTAGCGCCTCCGGCCCCCCGCGTCCGGCGGGCCGATCCGGCGCCCGAGCCGGTGCTCGAGCGCAAACTGCCCGTCGTCGCCGAAGTCGGGCTGCCGAAGGTGGTCTCGGCGGTGAGCCCCGCCAACGCGAGCCTTGCCGAAGCACCCGATCACCTCCCAATGGCCGCCATGCCGGCCGCCGCCATGCCGGAGGAGGACCACGGCTCCGGGTCGGCCCGGGTCGTCGACGACGCGTATCGCCACGGCGGCACCATCATGATTCGCGGTGGATTGGGCGGCATCGATGACAAGTGCGACCTGCGGCCCCGAGGGTACCGCGGTGGCATCGCGATCAATCGCATGACCCCGCCGCTCTCCCCGGGTGGCATTCACTAGCGTTACCTCCCGTGCGGCTCAGCCCACGTGCTGAGCCGCACACCTGACTCTCCGCGCTTCGGCTATGTGCTGGCGCACGGCGCCGGCGCCGGGATGCGGCATCCCTTCCTCGAGCACATCTCCCAGGCCCTGTTTGAGCGCGGCGTCGCCACGCTGCGGTTCGAGTTTCCCTACATGGAGCAGCAGAAGAACCGCACCGACTCGCCCGCGGTCTGCGCGGCGACGATTCGCAAGGCCGTGCAACATGCCCGTGACGAATGGCCAGGACTTCCTCTCGTCGCCGGCGGCAAGTCATTCGGCGGGCGCATGACCAGCACCGCCCAGGCGGAGCAGCCGCTCGAGGGAGTCCGGGGACTCGTCTTTCTCGGCTTCCCGCTGCATGCGCCCGGCAAGCCCTCGGTGACCCGCGCCGAGCATCTCGACGCGGTGCGAATCCCCATGCTGTTTCTGCAGGGTTCACGCGACGAGTTCGCGCAGCTCGATTTGCTCACCCGGGTGTGCGAGCAGCTCGGGGAACGGGCGACGCTGCAGGTCATCGAAGGCGGCGATCACTCCTTCAAGGTTCCCAAGAAGATCCAGAGCGCCGAGGCGGTGCTGGCGACGCTCGCCGACAGCATCGCCGAGTGGGGACTCCCGTTCGCGGCAGATTGATCCTTGGGGCAGGAAACAGACCGCTACATTTCCGGTTGTGACGAGCACCACAACCGGCTTCACCCCCAGCCAACGCCAGCGCGAAGCGATCGAAGCCGAGCTCGGGCCGGTGCTGGTGCTGGCCGGCCCTGGAGCGGGTAAGACCTTCTGTCTCACCGAGCGCATCCGGCACCTCGTCGAGCACAAACAGCTGGACCCGGCGCACATCTGCGCCGTCACCTTTACCAACAAGGCGGCCGAAGAGATCACCGACCGCCTCAAGAACACGCTCGGCGAGCGCGCCCGCAGCGTGAAGGGTGGCACCCTGCACGCTCTCTGCGCCGAGATCCTGCGCGAGCACGGCGAGTGGATCGGGGTGCGCCGCGGCTTCGGCATTGCCGATGAGGAGTACCAGCGCGACCTGCTGCAGCGACTCGGCGTCTGGAACGACAAGCGCTACGGCACCCTGCTCTCCCATTTCGGGCGTCACCGGGTCGGCAACGCGCCGCTTACGGCCGACGAGCTCGAGATCTTCTCCCGCTATCGCTCGCACCTGCAGGAGCGGAACCTCGTCGATTTCGACGACCTGGTGGTGTCCACGGCGGAGCTCCTGGCAACCTACGACGAGATCGCCGAGTCCATCGCGGCCCGCTGGCGCTACGTCCTGGTCGATGAGTTTCAGGATCTGAATCCCCGGCAGTACGCCATCGTGCGGCGGCTGGCGCGGGAACATCGCAATCTCTTCGTGGTGGGCGACGACGAGCAGTCGGTCTATTCGTGGACCGGCGCCGATCCCCGGGTGCTGCTCCAGTTCGCCAACGATTTCGGCGTCACCAAGCGGGAGATCGTGCTCGACGAGAATCGCCGCACCGCCCGCCAGATCTTCGAGTCAGCCCGGAAACTGCTCGGCCACAACCCCACGCTCTTCGACAAGACCCTGCGCGCCGAGCGCGAGTCGCCGCACCCGGTGCGCGTGGTGGGCTTCGACGACGATCGCGCCGAGGCGGGCTGGCTGCTCTCCGATCTCCAGGCCGATCGGGCCTGCACGGGAACCTCCTGGGGCGAATACGGCGTGCTTTACCGCCGCCACGAAATCGGCGACGCGCTCGAGGCGGAGCTGGTGCGCGCGGGCATCCCCTGCCGGCTCGCCGCGGGCCGCGCCCTGCAGGATCACCCGGTCGTGCAATACCTCATCGCGGCACTGCGGGTTATTGCCGAGCCCGCTGACGCGCTCCGGCAGGAAACCTTCGCGAGGGTGGTGCTCCCCCCCAGCCTCTGGTCGGTGGTCCGCAATCAGGCGGAGCGCAGCAAACAGACGTTGCTGCCGACGCTCCGGACGCTGGCCAGGCGCTGGGGCAGGGACAAGGACAACGAAGATGCACGCAAGCTGCACCGCGCCGACCACGCGCTCCAGAACCTCGCCGCGCTGGGAAGCCGTCACCGCACGCTCTCCGGTCTGGTCGAGGAGCTGCTCTCGCAGCGCGTCGGTGAGTATCGCAGCGTGCTCGAAGACCGCCACGACGAGCTGAGCGACCCGGGTCAGGATCCCGAGATCGTGGCGCTCGCGGCTCGGCTGGAGGGCGCCTTGCACGGCCGCCGGCGCGTACGGCTGCAGCGCATGGGCGGGCTCGAGATCGCGCTCTCCGGCCTGCTGCTCAAATGCGGCATCACCTCGGTCGTCTATGGAGACGTGTCCGCCGGGCCGGATGACGTAGCCATTTCACCGAGAGACGGGGGACGCTCGGGACTCGCCTTCGGCCTTTTCAAGGCGCTCCAGCTGGTGCGCACCGGCGCGCTCCAGGACTCCTTCGACGATTTCGTTTCGGTCGACCTGGAGACCAATACGCTGGGTGCGGAGCACTGCGACATCGTGGAGCTCGGCGCGGTACGCGTGCGAGCTGGAGAGGTCGTCGCCGAGTTTTCGCAGCTCGTCCGGCCGCCGGCACCGATCACGCCCGACTCCGCCGCGATCCACGGCATCACGAACGACATGGTGGTGGCGATGCCGGCGCTGGGGACGGTTTGGCCCGCGTTCCGGGCCTTCTGTGGCAACGACACGCTTGTCGCCCACAACGGCAACGGCTTCGATTTCCCCATCCTGCGCCGCCTGGGAGAAGAGCTCGAAGGCGGCGGCGAATTTCCCACGTTTGATTCCCTGTTGCTCGCTCGCCAGCTCCACCCTGGAAGCCGGCGACTCGGAGACCTCGCCCACGCCTACGGGATCTCGCACACCGAGGCGCACCGCGCCCTGCCTGATGCTCGAGCGCTGGTGCCGGTCTTCCTCCGGCTCCAGCAGGAAAAGCACGTCCGCGCCCGCAAGACTTCCCTGGGTCACCTGCTCGATTGCCTCGCCCTCGCGCTGGTGCTGTCGGATCCGGCCACAGTCACCGAAGAGGCCAAGCAGGTCTTCCGCTATGCCCGAAGCTTCGCGCTGGGACGCTACAGCGACTGCCTGGAGCAGTATCAGCTGGGGCGGGCCGCGCCCGACGCCTTCGATTCGCCGCCGCTGGACGAGGTCATTCGCAAGCTGGGAGGCCAGCGCCGGCTCGAGCAGATCCGGCAGGGCAAGAGCGCGCAGCAACGCTACCCCGCGGCGATGGGGCGGCTGCGACGGCTGCTCGACGAAGCCCCCGGCGACTCGCTTGCGGAGCAGCTGCGGGGCTTTCTCGACCGGGTGGCGCTCTCCCGCTCCGACGCGTCGGAGCAGGATCCCGACTTCGCGCACCGGGTCAACCTGTTGACCCTGCACTCCACCAAGGGGCTGGAATTCTCGCGGGTGTACATCGTGGGAGCGGAAGACGCCCAGCTGCCGGGCGTCCCGCGCGACGGGCGGGAGGTCCCCCTCGAGGAGCTGCAGGAAGCGCGGCGGCTGCTCTACGTGGGCATGACCCGCGCCAAGGACCGGCTGGTCCTAACCCGCAGCGAGCGGCGCCGCAACCTGCCGACCGGCGGCCATCAGTTCCTGACCGAGATGGGCCTTACGCCGCGGCCGCCCGGGTAAACATTTCCGCGGCCTGCGGACCCGAGCCCACGGTTTCGTCGTGTTTGAAAAAGACGTACAGCTCCTCCCCTCCCAGACTCTCCAGCCGGGTCCGCCACGCCGCCAGCGCGGGGGCATCGTAGTTCAGCCGGTGCAGCCGGGCGTAGCCCCAGCCCGCGGTGCGCACCAAGGGCGTCTCGAAATCGTCGTGATCGGCGATGCAGAGCGCCGCATCGCGCTCGCGGAGCGCCGAGTAGACGGCGTCGTCGAACCAGCTCGAGTGGCGGAATTCGAATGCCGAGCGCCAGCCGCGCGGCAGCAGGTCGAGGAACTCCGTGAGCCGCGGCAGGTCCTTCTTGAGGTTGGGCGGCAGCTGGAAGAGCGTCGGCCCGCGCCGCTCTCCCAGCTCGTTGGTCAGGCGGGTGAAGTACTCGACCGAATCGGCCACTTCGTCGGGCTTGAGGCGTCCGTAATGGGTAATCCGCTGCGAGGCTTTGATGGCAAAGCGAAACGCGGCCGGGACCTTCGAGGCCCAGTCGAGTAACACGCTCTCCCTGGGCATGCGGTAGAAGGTGTTGTTGATCTCCACGGTCGGGAACCTGCCGGCGTAGTAACCGAGCATCCCATCATCCGGCAGGTCCTGCGGATAGAACGAGCCCTTCCACTCCTTGAAGCTCCAGCCGCTGGTGCCGGCCCGGAGCAGCATCAGCCGGCCTTTTTCTTCCGGGGCTTCTCGGCCGCAGCCTTTGCGCTCTTGGCCTCCTCCTTGGACCCCTTGCCGAGGCTGGCTTTGAGCGCCTCCATGAGATCGAGCACCCGGGTGCCCTTGGGTGCCTCGGGCTCCGCGGCGGTAATGTCCTGTCCGGCGATTTTCTTGTCGATCTCCGCCTGCACCCGCTCGCGTACCGTGTCGTGGTAGTTCTCGGGATGAAACTCGTCGTTGACCTGTTGCTGGATGATCTGCACCGCCAGGTTGAGCTCCTGCGGCTTGACCTCACCCTCTTCGATCGGCACGTCGAGGTGCGAGCGCAACTCGTTGCTGTAGTAGAGCTGCTCCATCACCAGCACGTCATCGCGCGGGCGCACCAGCACGAGGTGCTGCCGGCCGCGCGCGGCGTATTGGCCGAGCGCGGCACGGCCGGTTTTGGTGAGCGCGTCCGTGAGCAGCCGGTAGGCGCGGGCGCCACCCTTGCCGGGGCCCAGGTAATAGGCGCGATCGAGATAGAGCCGGTCTACCGCGGCGAGCGGGACGAATTCGACGATGTCGATGGAGTTGGTGGCCTTCTCGTCGAGGGCCTTCAGCTCCTCAGGAGAGAAGACGGCGTATTTCCCCTTTTCGAATTCCCTGCCCTTCACCATGTCATCCCTCTCGACAACCTTGTTGTCGTGCTTGGGGCAGACGTACTGCTGCTTGAGCTTGGTGTGGCATTCCTTGTGGAGCATGTTGAACGAAATCGCAGCCGAAGACTCACCGGTGGAGTACAATTCCACGGGAACCGTGACCAGGCCAAAGGAAATCGTGGCGGTACTCATGGAACGGGCGGGCATGTTGGATCTCCAATGCGAGGAATCAGGCCTGAGGCCTGACTTCTAAAATACATGCCCCACGCCGACGACCCGAACCCCGACCTCCTCAGCAGCTACCGCGCCAAGCGGTCCCCGGATCGCACGCCCGAGCCGTTCGGTGGAGCGGGCACCAGTCCGGGCAAGCTCTTCGTGGTCCATATGCATGCCGCTCGCAGGCTGCATTTCGACCTCCGGCTCGAGATGGAAGGCGTGCTGCGCTCCTGGGCCGTTCCCAAGGGCCCGTCCTCTGACACCAGCGAGAAACGCCTCGCGGTCCACGTCGAAGACCACCCGATCGAGTATGGCGACTTCGAGGGCGTGATTCCCGAGGGCAACTACGGAGCGGGTGCCGTCATCGTCTGGGACCGGGGCAGCTGGGTGGCGCTCGAGGATCCCTTCGAAGGCCTGCGCAAAGGCAAGCTGCTTTTCGAGCTCAACGGCTACAAGCTCCACGGGCGCTGGACTCTGGTGAAGCTCAAGAAGACCGAGAAAGACTGGCTGCTCATCAAGGAGCGCGACGCCTGGGCGAAGGCGGGAGAGCCGGAATTCCCGCCTGAATCCGTGCTGTCGGGCCTCACCGTCGAAGAGCTGGGGACGGGTGTCACCCCCGCCAAAGGGATTGCCGCCGAGCTCGACAAGCTGGGCGCGGCGCGGAAACGCGTGGAACCCGCACGGGCCGAATTCATGCTCGCGGAGAGTCGCGACACGCCGTTCGCACGCGACGGCTGGGTGTTCGAGCCGAAACTCGACGGCTATCGGGTGCTCGCCACCCAGAATCAGGGTGTCGCCTCGCTCAAGAGCCGGAACGGCAACGACCTCACCGCGAGCTTCCCCGACGTGGCGCGCGCCGTCAAAGCGCTGCCGGTCCCCCGCGCTCTGATCGACGGCGAGCTGGTGATCCTCGACGGCGCCGGCAAGCCGAGCTTTCAAGCGCTGCAGAAGCGGGCGCAGCTCTCCCGCGGCGAAGACGTGCGCCGCGCCGCGGGGGCGGCGCCGGCGCTGCTCTATGCCTTCGATCTGCTGGGCTTCGACGATCGCGACCTGCGGCCGCTGGCGCTGGTCGACCGCAAGCGCATTCTGCGCATGCTGCTCCCTCCCCTCGGCCCGATCCGCTACGTCGACCACTTCGAGCGCGACGGCGTCACCCTCATGGCGCACGCCGAAGCGCTCGGCCTCGAAGGTGTGGTGGGGAAAAAAGCGGACTCACCCTACAAGGGTGGCCGCTCGCCGCACTGGCTCAAGGTTCGCGCGGAAAAGACCGAGGACTTTGTGATCGTGGGATTCACCCGTCCGAAGGGCAGCCGCGGCGGGTTCGGCGCGCTGCAGCTGGCGGACTGGGTGGACGGCGAGCTGGTCTACGCCGGGCGCGCGGGCAGCGGCTTCAGCGACCAGCAGCTCGGCGACGTGCGCAAAAGCCTCGCGGCCGCGGTGCGCGAAACGCCGCCCTGCAATGGACCGCTCCCGTGGCCGCCGCACGGCGACGTGCCCGCGTCGCGGCCGATTCCTGGCGCGAAGGACACCACCTGGGTCGAGCCGGAGCTGGTGTGCGAAGTGAAGTTCAAAGAGATGACCGACGACGGGCTGCTGCGCCAGCCGGTCTTTGTGCGCTTCCGGGATGACAAGGATCCCCGGGAGTGCATTCGCCGGGGAACCGTGGCGGCGGGGGCGCCGGAAGCGGCGGACGACCCGCCCGCGCCACGCGTCGAACAGCCGCGCGAAGTGGTGTTCAGCAACCTCAAGAAGGTCTTCTGGCCCGAGGAGAAGTACACCAAGGGAGACCTGATCAATTACTACCGCGCCATCGCGCCGTGGCTGCTGCCCTATCTCAAGAACCGGCCGCTCGTCCTAACCCGCTACCCCGACGGCATCGCGGGCAAGTCCTTCTACCAGAAGGACGCCCCCGACTTCACGCCGGAGTGGCTCCGCACCGTGCCGATCTGGAGCGAAGATACCCAGCGGGACATCCGCTATTTCGTGTGCGACGACCTCGAGACCCTGCTCTACGTCGCGCAGTCGGCCTCCATCCCGCTGCACGTCTGGGCGAGTCGGGTGGACTCGCTGGAGCAGCCGGACTGGTGCATCCTCGATCTCGACCCCAAGGGTGCCCCCTTCGCACACGTCGTCGAAGTCGCCCTGACCCTCCACGCGCTCTGCGACGAGCTGGAGCTGCCGCACTACGTGAAGACGAGCGGCTCTACCGGCCTCCACATCCTGGTCCCCCTCGGACGCCAATGCACCTACGACCAGTCGCGCGGGCTCGGCGAGCTGATCGCGCGCGTGGTCGTCGAGCAGCTCCCGGAGATCGCGACGATTGTCCGGCAAGTGCGAGACCGCGAGGGCAAGGTCTACGTCGATTACCTCCAGAACCGCCACGGACAACTGCTGGTGGCGCCCTACAGCGTGCGGCCCCTCCCCGGCGCCCCCGTGTCGATGCCGCTCGAGTGGCGCGAGGTCAACGGGAAGCTGGACATTACCCGCTTTACCATGAGGAACGCTCCCGAGCGGATGGCGAAGCTGGGACGCGACCCGGTTGTGCCGGTGCTCGAGGCGCGGCCGGATCTCGGTGCGGTGCTGGACCGGTTGCTGCAGCGGGCGCGCTAGTCGGCGTTGAGCGCGATCTTGGGATCGATCCGCGCGGCGTGCCGCGCCGGGACCAGGCTTGCGATCACGCCGACGCTGGCGAGCACCAGAATGGCGAGCAACATCGCCGACGGATCGCGGCTCGATACCCCGAAGAGCTGCGAACGGATCGCGGAGCTCGCCGCGAAGCTGAGCGGGACACCCAGCAGGATTCCGATGCTCAACAGCGCCAGGGTCTCCTTACCCACCAGCCACAACACCGTCTGCGTCCGCGCACCCAGGGCCAGGCGTACCCCGATCTCCGCGGTCCGGCGCACCACGCCATAGGACACCACGCCGAACAGCCCCACCGCCGACAGCACCAGAGCCAGGACGCTCATGAAGAAGGCGAGATGGCTGGAGATGCGCTCGACCGTGGTGACTTCGTCGCGTTGGCCACGCATGTCGCGAACCCGGCGCACCTGGAGGCCGGGAGCCGCGGCCACGATGGCACCCGTCACTGCGCGGGCCATGCCGAGCGGCTCCTGCTCCGTGCGCGCCACCAGCTGCAGAGTGACCAGGCGTTCGTTCAGCTGGGCGAGCGGATAGTAGAGCTCCGGCACAGCGGCCGAGCGGAGATCCTCGTATCTGGCGTCGTCCGCCATGCCGACAATCTGTACCTGGGGCATTCCCGGTCCGCCGGTGCCGACGCCAAAGGAACGGCCGAGCGGGGTCGCTCCGTTGCAGTAGCGCCGCGCAAACTCGGCATTGACGATCGCGACGCTGCCGCTGCCGCTGCGGTCGCCGGGGGCAAACTCACGCCCGGCGAGCAGCCGGATCCCGGTGGTCCTGAAGTAACCCGGGCCCACAGCGACGTAGTGGACTTCGAGCGGCTTCCCGTCGGGAGGCGCGTAACCCGGGACGACGATCTCGTCCCAGCTGTTGCTCCCGCCGAACAGCGGGACCATGGTGGCGGGGGCGACCGCGCGCACACCCGGCACGGCGCGTACCCGCTGGAGAATTTCCTCGAAGCGCGGGGCCAGACCGGTCTGCTCGTAGCGCGTACTGCGCGTCTCCAGCCCGAGCAGCAGCATCTGGTCGGTTGCAAAGCCGGCATCGGCCCTGCTGAGATTGCCGAGCGTGGAGGCAAAGAGACTGGCAACGGTGACCAGGACAACGGTGACCGCGAGCTGGACCACGACGGCCCCCCGGGCGATCGTCCCCTGACCCCGGCTGCGCGAGGCCCGGGCGTCGAGGCGCAGGTGCTCCGCCAGCCGCGAGCGGGTGGCCCGGAGTGCAGGATACACCGCGAAGGCAAGGCCGCACGCCAGGGTCGCGGCGGCCACGAAGAGCAGCACCATCGGGCTCGCCTGAAAGCGCAGCGGCTCGACTCGCTCACCCCAATCGGGTGGGAGCGCCCGGACGAGGGCCACCGTCGCCCAGAGGGCCAGCGGCACGGCCAGGATACCAGCGAGCAATGCGAGCGGGAGATTCTCGGTGACGAGCTGACTGACCAGCCGTTTCCGCGAGGCGCCGAGCGCGAGCCGTACCGCAATCTCCCGGCGGCGCGCCGAGGCACGGACCAGCAGCAGGCTCGCCAGATTGCAGCACACCACGACGAGCACCAGCCCCATCCCCCCGAGCAGAATGACGAGGATCGAGCGTGCCACGCGGCGGAAATTGTCTTTACCGATGATCCCTTGTCGAATGTCGACCACCTCGAGACGCTCGACGGAGCCTCCGTCGCGCCGCGCGCAGCACGCGGCGAAAACGCTGCCCAGCGCCGAACGCGTCGCCGGGAGCGCGCTCCTCCGGCGACCGATGATCATGAAGGCCGCTCGGTCCGTCTCGCGATCGTCCCTGAGACCGTAAGGCTGGCCGTAATCGTCACGGCCTGGCCCACCCTGCGCGAGAAGGGGAACCGCACCCAGGGGGATCGCCACGGTGAAATCACCCGGGAAGTACAAGCCGCGGTAGCTGCCGGGCGTCGTGCCAACCACCACGAAGGGTGCCCCGCGAATCGTGATCGTCCGTCCGATGGGATTGGTCCCCGGCCCGAACAGCTGACCGGCAAAGGGCTCGGACAGCACCGCCACGGCTGCGCGGGCGGCGTCGTCGCCGGGGGACAGCAGCCTGCCACGCGAGGGACGCAAGCCGAGGAGCTGGAAGAAGCTCCCCTCCACGAACGAGAGGTTGACCCAGACGGTGCTCGTGCTGTCCGCCGCGACCGCGATGGCGCTGCCCGAGCGCAGTCCGGCCAGCTCACCGACGCCGGAGGCCGATCGCAGCGCGCGGTAGTCGGCCCAGCTGAACGTGTTCGCCCGGCGCTCCGCGCTGACGCGCTCGAGCATGATGAGCTGGTCGGGTCGCGCCACCGGTAACGAAGCGAAGAGCACCCGGTAGGTGATGCTGAAGACCGCGGTGGTGGCGCCCAGTCCCAGAGCAAGGGAGAGCACGACGAGGGCGGCAAAGCCGGGCTGCGACCGGACTATCCGAAGCGACAGACCCAGGTCGCGGAAGAAGTGCTCGAACTGCCGAAACCCGCGAACATCCCGCGTCTCTTCCTTGATCTGCTGCACCCCACCGAACGCCAGCCGGGCCCGCCGCATTGCCTCGTCGGGATTCATTCCCGCCCGGCGGTACTGTTCCGCCTGCCGCTCCAGATGAAAGCGGAGCTCGTCCTCGAGCTCCCCCTCGCCAGTCGCCCGGCGAAAGAACGAACGCAGGCGGTAGCCCAGGCCGCTCCACAAAGCCCGCACC
>CAYNNS010000085.1:0-11194 GCA_964398345.1 uncultured Gemmatimonas sp.
CTGCTCCGGCTCGCGCGGGAGCAGGGCGCCCGCACCCTCGCGGACCTCGAGGCGCTCCAGGGCCCCCTCGGCCGCACGCTGCGCAGGCGCGGCCGGCGGGCCCTGCCGACCTGGATGTAAGCGCCGTTACTTCCGGTGGTACACCGCCACAGTGTGGATCTTGATCCCCGCCGCGTTCACGCCGTTGGTGGTCACGGTGCGGGTCTTCCCGTCTGCCGACACCGTCATGCTGACGTTCTGAACCACCCTGCCGCCCCGCTTGCGCATCGAGGTGATCGTCGTGGCGGAAATCCGCTTGATGGTGAGCATGTCGTAGTCCGGGCTGCCGGTCACCGGGTAATCCTTGCCGTCGAAATTGGCGGTGTATTCGACGTGGATGGGTTTCCCCTGCGCATCAACACCAGCCGCGGTCACATGGAGTCCCGACCCGACGGCTGAGTACACCGCGGTCTGAGTCTTGGGCACCGCGGCTCCGATGTACCTCGACTTGACCACGTCGAGCTCCCAGGTCCCGACGAAGGGATCGGGCTTCTGCGCAGCAAGGACTGGAACCGCGAGCAGCAGGGTGACCACGCCGGTTCCGAGATGGAATCGCATGCAGCCTCCAGGCATCAGGGTTGAGACCTCGCGCGGACTTCTTCCGCGGTAAGACCATAGAGCGGCGGAGTCGGGACGTCCAGCAGGGCCAGCATCAGGTAGATCTGGCCCCGATGATGCGCCTCGTGCTCCACCATGGCGCGGAGCCACTTCCAAGTGGTGATCGGCGTCCCCGCCGGCGTGAGACATTTTCGCGTCAGGTCTGCATCCTTGAGCGTTGCAAAGAGCTCCAGCGATTCGCCACCCAGCCTGTCATAGAAGGCGAGCACCTGATCGAGTCCGGAGGCCAGTTCCGGCCCGCACCCCGCATACCGGCTGGGCCGCCCCATCACCGTCTCGGCGTACATCCAGCGCTCGATGGTGGCGAGGTGGCGCACCAGGTCCCCCAGACTGAACCGCCCTGGTCCGGTGCTCCACTCGACCCGGTCGGGCGGAATGCAGGTGGCGACTCGCCGGGTCCGGGCGCGCACGCCCGCCCAGTAGTCGAGGAACGGGCCGATCGAGGTGATTTGCATGCTGAGAGTAAGGTACTTTCCACCATGCCTCTCTCCCACACCTTCCAGCTCGGCGCCTTCCGCTGCCATGCGCTCGAGGCCGGCCTGCAGCGGCTCGACGGCGGCGCGATGTTCGGCGTCGTGCCCAAGCCGCTCTGGGAGAAGCGCATTGCCCCCGACCCGCGGAACCGGATCCCCCTGGCCATGCGCTGCCTCCTGATCGAGCACCCCGAGGGCCTGGTGCTGATCGATACCGGGTTAGGCAACAAGGAAGACCCCAAGTTCCTGGACATCTACGGGGTCGAGAATCAGGGCACCACCGGGCCGACCCAGCTCGAAGATGCGCTCGCGGAGGCCGGACATCGTGCGGAGGACGTGACGTGGGTGATCAATACGCATCTGCATTTCGATCACGCGGGGGGAAACACCAGGGCGGACGGGCGGTCAGGCGGTCAGGTGGGCGCGGTGCTTTCGTTCCCATCCGCCACCTACGTCGTTCAACGCGGAGACCTCGAGTTTGCCCGTAACGCCAATGAGCGCACGCGCGCCTCGTATCTCCCGCACAACTACGAGCCCGTCGCTCAGGCCGGCCGCTTCAAGCTGCTCGAAGGCGACAGTGCGATCCTGCCCGGGATCAGTACCCGGCTGGTGCCCGGGCACGTGCCTTTCCTGCAGGGCGTGCTGCTCGAGAGCGGCGGGGAGACGCTCTTCTACCTCGCCGACCTGATGCCCACTCGGCACCATCTGCCGCTGCCCTGGATCATGGGATATGACGTCGAGCCGCTCCGCACGCTGGAGAGCAAGCGCGCGCTCGTCGCCACGGCGCTCAAAGGAGGCTGGACCCTCTTCTTCGAGCACGATCCCGACATGATGATGGGCCGCCTGAGCGGCGATCCCAAGCACGCCGAGCTGGTCGACACCGTAGCGCGCGCCTAGGCGCGCTGCAGCTCGAAGAGCGTCACCTCGGGCCGCACGTTGAAGCGCACCCGCAACAAGTGCCCCACCCCGCGATTGATGTAGAGACGCCGCTCTCCGCTCAGCGCGAACTCCCCCGCGGTGTAACGCTTGTTGTCGACCGGCAACAACGGCGGCGGCAGAAAGGGCGGCTTGCACTGTCCACCGTGGGTATGGCCCGCCAGGATCCAGCCGCGATGCAGCTCCCAGCCTTTCCGGTCCACGCTGTCGGGGTTGTGGGTCAGCGCGATGGTGGGCAGCTCCGGGTCCGACGCGACGAACGCAGCGAGGGGGCTGAACTGCCTGGCCCAGAGGTCGTCCATCCCGACGAACTGCAATCCCGCAACCTGAGTGCTGGCGTTCCGCAATACCACCAACCCGGCGTTCTGCGCCGTTTCGGCAACCGCCTCGGCGATCTCCGGGTGCGACCACGCGGGGCCATAGTCGTGATTACCCAGAATCGCGATGCTCCCCAGCCTCCCGTGCGGGAAATGGCTCAGCACGCGCGCCAGCCGGTCGAGCCCTGAGGCCTCGTCGGTGATGAAATCCCCGGTGAAGACGACGAGGTCCGGCCTCAGCGTGCTCACGCGATCCAGCGTGGCGATCACATACCCGTCGTCCACCCTCGGTCCGACGTGAAAATCACTGAGCTGAACCAGCAGCCTGCCCTGGAGACTGACGGGGAGGCGCTGAACCGCTAACCCGCGGCGGACCAGCTGCACCCAGTGCGGCTCCAACCGCCAGGCATACAACCCGGAGAGCGCCGCGGCGCCGGCGGCTCCCGACGCTGCCCGAAGCCAGAAACGGCGGTTGATGCGGCCTCGCTAGGGCCGCTTGCGCTCGCCGGACGGCACCGGAATGGCGGTGCCGAGATCGAGCGGCGCCCCGAAGTTCGGTGTCCCGTCGGGATTCCAGCCGAGCTTCTGAATGCGCGTCGTCCGGGTGTGGTCGCAGGCGCCCTTCGGCGAGGTGGTGCCGTGGTACACGAGCCAATCCTCCTTGCCGTCGGGCGACTTGAAGAAGCCGTTGTGCGCCGTGCTGTATTGCCCGTTGGCCGCCTGGAACGCCGGGTTAGGGTCCTTGGCCCAGGCCTCCGGGCGCAGCGGATCGCCGCCCCGGTACCGCGCAATGCCGAGCGTGTAGCCCGGGTTACCGCACCAGGTCGCCGAAAAGACCAGGAAGGTCGTCTTGCCGTGGGTGAGGATCTCGGGTGCCTCGTTGACTGGCGCGGTCCCTTTCTCCCAGGCCATGGTGGGCTCGGAGATCAGGGCTCGGCTGCCGGTGAGCGTCCAGGGATTGCTCAGCGCCATCATGTAGATGTCCTGGTTGCTGCGGAACAGCGTCCCGGCATAGCCCGACCAGAGCAGGTACAGCCTGCCGCCGAGCTGGAGCACCGTGGGATCCACGGCCCAGTTGTCGTTGGCCGGATCGAACAGCCGCCCCATATAGACGTACGGTCCCAGCGGGTTATCTCCGGCGCTCTCCAGCACATTGAGGTACTGCTTCGCGCAGCAGTTGGCCGGGCCGGCGACATAGTAGAGGTACCAGCGCTTGCCGTGGGGTCCCTTGAGCAAGTGAAACTCCGGCGCCCAGACGTTGCAGCAGCGCGCGGACGTCGTATCGCTCCAGACCGTGACCGGGGTCGCCGCGATCAGCTCGGCGATCGTCCGCCCGTGCTTCATGGTAATCCCGGGAGCCGCCGCCCCCGACCAGGTCGTCGCGGTCAGGTAGTACTCGCCTCGGTAGTACTGCAGCCAGGGGTCGGAGCCGTGGTCCTGGTTGAGCGGATTGTGGAAGCTCTGGCCCCAGGCGGGAACCAGGGGAAGGAGGGCGAAGAGGACCAGGCAGCGCATGCAGGAAAGTAGCCTTGCAACCCTTTCTCCCCCTCCGGCGTCCAACTACCTGTCGGAAACCGGGAGGAAGCCATGGGCACGGAGCAGTCCGAGGTCCTGCGGGGCACCCTCGACATGCTCATTCTCAAGACCCTGGCCCTGGCGCCGCTGCACGGCTGGGGGATCTCGGAGCGCATTCAGCAGATCTCCCGTGACGCCCTCCGGGTGGGACAGGGCTCTCTGTACGAAGCGCTCCACCGGCTCACCCGCGAGGGCTGGATTCGCTCTTCCTGGGCCGAGAGCGAGCACGGCCGCCGGGCCCGGTATTACAGCCTGACCAGAGCCGGCTCCCGCCAGCTCGAGGTCGAGACCGAACACTGGCACCGGCTCTCCGCCGGTGTCGCACGCGTGCTTGCGGCCACGGCCTGATGCCCCGGCTCGGTCTGGGGTTCCGCCTCAAGACCCTCTTCCGCCTCGGCAGGGAGGAGCGCGAGCTCAGCGAAGAGATCGCCTTCCACCTCGAGATGGAGACCCGCAAGCTCCTGGCGCAGGGGCTCGAGCCCGCCGCCGCCGCCCACGAGGCCCGGCTCCGCTTCGGTGGAGTCGCCTATCAACAGGAACGCGCCCGCGATGCCTGGGGGATCCGTATGCTGCGCGACTTGCTCATCGACGTGCGCCACGCGCTGCGGCAGTTCCAGCGCCGTCCCGGCGTGAACCTCCTCGCCCTGGTCACTCTGGCCCTGGGGCTCGGCGCGACCGCGGCGCTCTTCAGCGTGGTGCGAGGTCTGTTGCTTCGCCCGCTTCCCATAACCCGCGAAGCCGAGCTGCAAGTGTTCTGGGACGACTGGGACTGGCGCGGCTCCGAGCTGGACTTCGTGCGCGAGCGCATGCGCGTGTTCTCCGGTCTCGCGGGCTACAGCGCCGAAGGCTATACCTATCGCACCAGCGCCGGCAGCGAACTGGTGGTGACCGGCGTCACCTCGGCCGACTTCTTCGACGTCCTCGGCGTCCATCCCCTGATGGGAAAGACCTTCGCGAAAGGCGATGACCGTCCCGGCGCCGAAGCGGTGGTGGTCTTGAGCTACGCGATGTGGCGCCAGGAACTGGGCGGCGATCCCCATGTGCTCGGCAAGCGCATCCTGCTCGACGGTACCCCGACCACCGTCATCGGTGTCATGCCGCGCGATTTCTACTTTCCCTCGCCCGAGTACCGCGCCTGGCGCCCGCTCGACCTCGATCCCAACTCTCCCGTCTATCGCGGACGGGGCTGGCTGGTGCTGGTCGGCCGTGTCAAACCCGGAATGAACGCGGGCGCGGTCAACGGCGACCTGCACGCGATCGCCGCGGCCCTGGGCGAGCGATTCACCTACCCCAAGGCGTGGGACAAAACGAAGAACCCGAGCCTCAGGCCGGTGCGCGAGTATCTCCTGGGCAACGTCAAGCCGGCGCTCCTGCTCCTGCTCGGAGCCGTCGCGCTCCTGCTGCTCATGGCGTGCGCGAACACCGCCGCGCTGGTGCTCGCGCGGACCACCGATCGCGGCGGAGAGATCGGGTTGCGCCTCGCGCTCGGCGCGGGCCGCGGCCGGCTGGTCCGCCAGATCGTGACGGAGTCGGTCACGCTGTCCCTGTTGGCGGGAGGAGCCGGGGCCCTCATCGCCCTGGCTTTGTTCGGCCGTCTCGTCGCCAGCCTTCCGCTCCAGAGCGGCTTCGGCGCCGCGCTTGCGCTCGACTGGACGAGCTTGCTCGTGGGGTTCGGGCTCGCGCTGCTCGTCGGGCTGGTAGTGTCCGCCATTCCGGTGCGCCACCTCCTCCAGGGGCGCCTGGCCGGCGTGAGCGGGGAACGGGTGGTCGGCGTTCGCGCGGGACCGGGCCGTGCCCATGCGGTCCTCGTCGGCACCGAGGTGATGCTTGCGGTGCTGCTGGTGACGGGATCGCTGCTGCTGATTCGCTCGGTGGGCCGGCTCTATGCCATCGATCCGGGCTTCAACTCCAGAGACGTGGTGACCGCGGACCTGATCGTGAGCGCGGCGGAGATGGACTCCCCGGCGCGCTGGCGCTTCTTTCGCGAGCTGATGCAGCGTATCAGGACCATCCCCGGGGTCCAGTCGGCCGGATACACCAATCGCCTCCCGGTGCGCGACGGCGGCTGGCAGGGACCGGTCGAGATCGAAGCGCGCCCGGACCTCGCCGGCACCGCCCGACCTAACGCGCTCTGGCGCAGCGTCACACCCGACTACCTGCGAACCATGGGGATGGACCTCAAAGCCGGCCGTGGCGTCGAGGCCGGCGACCTCGCGGGCCGTCAGCAGATCGCCCTGGTAAGCGAATCCTTCGCGAAGAAGATGTGGCCCGGCCGGAATCCGCTCGGCCAGCGGGTCCGGACCGCCTTCAGGGGCGATTCGACCTGGCTCAGTGTCGTGGGTGTAGTGGAAGAGACCCGCATGGTCACCATGACCGGGGACAATCCGATCGTACTGTACATCCCGCACGAGCAATCGGGCTTTCCCGGAGAGGGGCAGACGCTGGTGCTGAAGACCACCGCGGACCCGGGGGCGGTGATCGGCGCCGTGCGACGGCTGGTGCGCGACGTGGATAGCCGCGTCGCCGTCGCGCGGCCCGGCTTGATGGAGGACGCCGTGCGCGCGGCGCTGGCCCAGCCACTCCGGCTGCGCTTCTTCCTCACCCTGTTTGCCGGGCTCGCGCTGATTCTCGGCACGGTAGGGGTGTACGGAGTCGTGGCGTACGCGGTAACCCGCAGGAGGACCGAGTTCGGCATCCGTATGGCGCTCGGTGCCGCGCCCGCTCGCGTCCTGGGCGAAGTCGTGGGCGGTGGAATGATTCCGGTCGCGATCGGCGTGGCGGGCGGGATGGTCGGGGCGCTCATCCTGTCGCGACTCCTGGTGCGTTTTCTCTACGAGATCGCGCCGACCGATCCGCTCAGTCTGGCGCTCGCGGGAGCCACATTGCTCGGGGCCGGCGTATTGGCGGCTCTGCTTCCGGGATGGCGGGCGGGGAAGGTGAGTCCGGTCGAAGCGCTGCGAGCCGAGTAGCGGCTAGTCGCGCACCTCGAATTCGGCGTCCACCTCAGCGGCACAGCCGTACGGCAGGCTGGCGCCGATGGACGTGCGGGTGTGCCGGCCCGCCTCGCCGAAGACCTCGATCAGCGCGTCGGACGCGCCGTTCGCGACGAGGGAGAACTGATTGAAGTCGGGCGCCCCCGTTGACGAAGACCCTGACGCGGAGGCAACGCACCACCCGGTCGAGTTTCCCGTCGAGCGCCGCCTGCACCACCGTCACCACGTTGAGCGCGCAGAGCCGCGCCGCCTGCTGCCCCTGGGAAATGTCGAGCTCGGCGCCGACCCTTCCGATGAAGCGCCGCTCGTTATCCCACTTGGGGAGCTGGCCGGTGACATACAGGATGTTCCCGCTCCGGGTCCACATCACGTAGTTCGCGCCAGGATCGCTCAGCGGCGGCAGCGTAACAGTCATGCGCCAGTCCCGCTGATGAAGGCGCAACCGGCGTTCTGCGATTTCGCCAGGCCAAAGATCCCCGACGGCACTGCGTATGCGCCGGGAACCAGACCGGCACGCAAGGCCTGGTGCACCTCTTCGGGTTGGAGTGAAGCCTTTGCCGCGAGACGATCGGCGAGGTGTCCCATCGCGAAGTCGCACACCAGGAGGATCGCCTTGCGGGCAAGCAAGTCGTTGATCGCGCCGAACGACGGTGTGGCGCCTTCGGGAATGGCAGGAAAGGATTGTGCTTGGCGACCGGGGGCGTCGTCCCCGAGCGCGCCTTGATGTCGTATTCCGTGCCGAGCGAAAAGCGCTCCCAGAGCGCGTCGTTCATGCCGATCGCGATGCCGCGGGTGCGCAGGTTCACCACCACCCGGGCACTGTGCTTTCCGGCGCCATAGGCCGCATCGCAGTTGTCGAGGTAGCGCGTCGCGAGCTGGAGCGGGAAGTCGCCGGTTCCGGGTGCATCCACCACGGCGCGATCGGAAGCGTCCTTCAGCAGCTGCACCCAGGAGAGATCCCAGTCACCGGGGTCTACCGGATCCGTGGCTTTGAGCGGCAATGCAGCGGGCAGCGCCGCCACGAACGACGCGGCGCCAACGCGGTCGAGGAACTCGCGGCGGGAGAGCCCGGCGTCAGCCATGCAGCTTCTGCTTTTCTGAGGCACATTGCGCTGCCAGCTCCTCCAGCACCTTGGGATCGATGTCGCTCAGCCGGCGGATGTGGACGCAGCCGCCCTTCGCCTTGTGCTTCCCGAGCTTGGGCAGGAGCTTCGCGCGCCCCGGAAACTCGGCCGAGAGATAGACGGTGATGTCGCTCGCGCGCGAGGAGAACCCCACCAGACAGGAGTCTCCTTCGCGGCCGCTGGCGTACTTGTAGTGGTAACTGCCGAAACCCACGATGCTGCTGCCCCACATTTTGGGGGCGTCGCCGGTCGCCTTATGCAGCAGCTTGGCGACCGCTTCGCAGTCCTTGCGCCGCTCCGGATCCTTGATCGAGGAGAAATAACTGTCGACACTCGCGCCGGTGACTTTGGTCTTGTTGTCTGCCATGCGACCAAGATACCGCGCGCGGATGCCTACTGCTTGCTGTAATACGCGATCAGGCTGGCGAAGGTGCCGGGGATCGCGCTGATGAATGACCCGTTCGCCTGCAGAATCAGCTTGGTTTGATTGTGGTTGATCGGGGGAATGTACCACTTGGCCGGGACGCTGACCGACGAGGTTACCGAAGGCGCCGGCTTCCCCAGGTCCTTCAACGCTCCCTTGCTGAGCGTCGTCTCGCCGGTGCCGTTGAAAGGCGAATCGTACACGTTCACCGTCATGGAAACCGCCAGCACGCCGGAAAAGCTGGCGCTCGCGGTCCAGGTTCCGCTGTACGTTGCGGAGACGGCGACCGAGTCACCCTCGGTGACAGTCTGGGGCGCCGTGAGGGCCAGAGTGCCGGTTGCAGTGCCCCCGTCATTCGAGCCCGTGACGGTGGGAGTTCCGCGGATGCTGTCCAGCTTCCACGTCGTGAGAGCCGAACAGGTCGCCTTCGGTCCGCCGGCGGCCTGCACCAGCGCCGGTGCCGCCGAGCAGGCGGTGACCGTAGTCTGATAGAAACCTGATTGGCCTCCGGCGGTAGCGGTGATGGTTACTGGCCCCCCGGGAGCCACTCCGGTAACCTGTGCGTTTTCATTGAAACCGGGTGACGACACGGTGGCAATCGCTTCGTTGCTCGAAGTCCAGTGGATGGTAAAACCGGCGGCATCGCCGGTGCCGTTGATGGAGGCCGTGAACGACGTCGTCTGTCCGGCTGCGATTGTCGGCTGACCGTAGACGAGAATGTAGGTGACCACGTCGTTGGGACCGGGGCATCCGCCCAGCGCGGCCATCAGTCCCAGGGTGAGACAGGGATACCCGAACTTCGCGAGCGACGACCTGGCGCTGGACATGAAGTGCCTCGTGAGGGGTCTCCACCTCTAGAAACCCCAAAACCGGCCGTTTTGGCCGATCCGGCTGGGTTCCCCGGTACCGCCACCGGGTTTCGGGGGTAGCTTTCAGAACGCCCGCCATGCCCCCCATCGATCCAACCGACCTGCTTACCGAGTGGCGCAACGGCAATCGCGCCGCGCTCGACGCCCTCTTCCCCCTGGTGTACGAGGACCTCCGGCGTCGGGCGCGCAGCTACCTTCGCCGCGAGTCGCCCGGCCATACGCTCACGACCACAGCACTGGTGCACGAGACTTATCTCAAGCTGATCGCGGTGGAGCGAGTACGGTGGGAAGACCGCGCCCACTTCATGGCGCTGGCGGCTACCGCGATGCGTCACGTGCTGATCAACTACGCCCGCCGCAGCACGACAGCCAAACGGGGCGGGCCCGCTCAGACTCGCCTGGAGCTCGATGCCGCGCCGATTCTCACCGATACAGGAGCCGACCAGCTCCTGGCGCTGGACGACGCTTTGCAGCGCCTTGCGCTGCTGAATGAGCGGCTCAGCCGGACCGTAGAGCTCCGATATTTCGGTGGCCTCACCGTCGAGGAGACCGCCGAGTCTCTTGGCGTTGCGCCGAGCACCGTGAAGCTCGACTGGCAGAAGGCCAAGGCCTGGCTCTACCGGGAGCTGGCCGCCTGAGCGGGTCACCACCCGACAGCGCTCGGTGGGAGCGGGTTGAAGCGGCCCTCGACGCCGTGCTCCAGGCCGATCCTGAGGAGCGCGAAGCCGTCCTCGTGCGACTGGCCGGCGGCGACCCGACGCCCCGCAAGGAAGTAGAGTCCCCCTTAGCCGCCCATCGCGCCGCGGGGGACTTTGCCGAAACCTCCGCTTCCAGCTTTGCCCCCTCGCACCTGTGGGGGCGCCACAACCCCGCCGAGCTCCAGGGCACCGTCGTCGGCCGCTATCGTTTGATCGAGGAGATTGGTCGGGGAGGCATGGGCACCGTCTGGCTCGCCGAACGCGCCGATGGCCAGTTCGAGCAGCAGGTCGCCCTCAAGCTCATCAAGCGCGGCATGGATTCGGATGAGATCCTCGCGCGCTTCCTGCGCGAGCGTCAGATCCTCGCCCGGCTCGAGCATCCCAACATCGCCCGGCTGCTGGATGGCGGCGTCAGCGAGGATGGCCGGCCGTATTTCGTGATGGAGCACGTCGCGGGCACGGCCATAACCCGCTATGGTGAGGCCCGCAAGCTTCCCATCGAGGCCCGGCTGCGGCTGTTTGTTTCAGCCTGCCGGGCGGTGCAGTACGCGCATCGTAATCTGGTCATCCACCGCGATATCAAGCCCGCGAACGTCCTGGTCACCGAAACCGGCGACGTCAAGCTGCTCGACTTCGGCGTGGCGAAGCTGCTGTCGCCCGAGCGGACCGACGAGCCTCCGACGGCGGGCGAATCGGTCCGCGGGCCGATGACACCGGAATACGCCAGCCCCGAGCAGTACGCCGGTAAGGCCGTCACCACCGCGAGCGACGTCTTTCAGCTTGGGGGCCTGCTCCACGAGCTTTTGACCGGCAACCGATCCTCCGCCTCGCTGAACACGGGGCGGCGGTTGCGCGGCGATCTCGAAGCCATCGTCCTTCGGGCCCAGCTCCCCGATCCCGAGCAGCGCTATCCCTCCGCCGAGGCCCTCGCCGAGGACGTCGAGCGGCACCTGGCGCATCTGCCGATCCGCTTCGGCGCGGTGGGATGGCGCTATCGCACCGCGAAGTTCATGCGCCGCTACCGGCTCCCGCTCGGCACGCTCGCGCTCGTACTCCTGACCGGCCTCGCGGTCTCGACCGCCTACCTCGGCCGCATTCGCCGCGAGCGCGATCGGGCGCAGCGCGAAG